>JAYVMZ010000055.1:0-4655 GCA_043758735.1 Betaproteobacteria bacterium | reverse complement strand
GCTCGCCGGTGCTTGATGCCCTGTTCGCCAAGAAGGAACCGAAGACCGGGACCGACGGCACGATGTCCTGGTCGGTCGATGTTTTCAATGCGAGTTCCGGGGACGATTTCGTGCTTATCCTGAAAGAACTGGTGCTGCCTTCCGGTCAGCGCCGGCCTTACTCGGTGTGGATGGCAGGCAGTTATCCACGATCGCTGGATGGGTTGTGCAAACTGCTGTCGCTCGATATGCGCGTCATCGATCCGGCCTGGATCGGCATGAAGCTGCGCAAGCTGTTGAGTTATGCCGAACCGCTCGGCGATTTCATGGCGCGGGTGCCGGGCGGGGAGAAGCAGCGCAACTGGCCGAGTACCGTGGCCTATGTCGCGCAACTCATGATCCACCGCTACGCCATGCTGGGCGTGCTCGACGAGCGCGGTTACCCGATCGACGAAATGGGCGTGCTGGAAAATCCCGAGGCAAACCGCGAACGCACAACGAACAGCTTGCAGATCCTGCCAGGCAAGCGCTGCCTGGAATGCGGTAACAGCGCGGTGATCAAGAAAGATGGCTGCGAGTTCTGCACGGCCTGCGGCGCGGTCGGCGCCTGCGGCTGAAGTTCAGGAAAAATTCCGCGGCTGTCCGGTCACCTCTATCACCGACATCCACAAGTCGGCGGTGACGTCGACTTGTTTGCGGTTGCGTGTGGCCAGCGGCATCGGGACATGCACGAAGCGGCCGTGCCAGCGGCCGATCAGCATTTCGGTATTACCCGCCATCGCCGCGTGCACCGCGTTGCGCGCCATGTTCCAGCAGTAGACGCTGTCCGACGGCGTGGCCAGTACGCTGCGGATGATGTAGCTCGGATCGATGTATTTCAGCGTGACTTCGCGATTGGTTCGCTTGTAGTGCTCGGTGATGCGTTCACGCAGGAACACGCCGATGTCCTTGAGTTTCGCATTGCCGCTCTTGTCCGTGCCGCCTGGCAGGCGACGAAGCCGCAGCCCACCGTGCGCGGGTCGAAGAAAACCTTTTTGCGCGGGCCGGCCAGTTCGAAGGCGGGCAGGGCGGTCGCCTGGCTGGAATTGGCGCGGATCACCGACATGCGGTCATCCACCAGGACTTTTTCCGCGCTGCCGACGAATACCACTGCGCTTTCGCCGAGGTGGGCAACCACGGGGGGAGGGCAGCAGGCACTTGCCCAGATCGCGGACGGCAACGTCCTCCGCGGTGATATGCCCGGCCAGCGCGGTCGAACCGGAAAGCTTGACCGCGGGCGCGGCGGATTCGCCAGTAGCTGCAAATGAGTTCCTGCGGGGTTCCTCGATTGGATGATCGGCCCTTGCCGGTGCGTGGCGCACCAGCGCAGTGCTGGAAACGCAGGCGCGGCAATAACCCGGTCGCACCCTTTGACAGGCGCTTTGCGGCCCCTGGCCGCGGGGTTCAGTCTCAACAACGGACGTTCCGAACTCATCTGAAGGGATCCGGTGGGAAGTATCCCCTGCTTATGCTGCAAGGAACGTGCAAGTCGCCCTCCGGCGGGGCAAAAGCGAAGAAAAACCGGGACTTCGGCCCTCAAACCCCGTATGATGCGGCGCAAGGATTTTGTTTCGCGTCAATCGGTCCGCGTTTCAGCCCTTTCGTGGTAGTTCTGCTTCCCCGAAAAATTTCAACTCTGTTAGACGCTGCCTGAACCGGTTCGGAAATGCCCTTGGGCTTCCGCAGGCTGTTTCAGGAGATTTCCATTAGCAATTCATTTGAAGCGCTCGGCCTTCGTGCCGAGCTGGTCCGCGCTGTTGCCGACGAAGGCTACACCGAACCCACTCCCGTCCAGGCGCAAGCCATTCCCGTCATCCTGCAAGGCCGCGACATTCTGGCGGGCGCGCAGACCGGAACCGGCAAAACCGCCGGATTCGTCCTGCCCCTGCTGCAGTTGCTGGCAGAGCGTACCGCCGGCGGCGATTCTTCGCGTCGTCCGATCCGCACGCTGATCCTCACCCCCACCCGCGAACTCGCGGCGCAGATCGAGGAAAACGTGCGCGGCTATGGCCGCCACCTGCGCATGAAGTCGACCACGGTCTTCGGCGGTGTCAGCATGGGCCAGCAGATCAGCGCTTTGCGCCGGGGCGTGGACATCCTGGTGGCAACGCCGGGACGGCTGCTCGACCATCTGCAAAGCCGCACCGTGGATCTTTCGCGAGTCGAAATCCTGGTGCTGGACGAGGCCGACCGCATGCTCGACATGGGGTTCATCCGCGACATTCGCCGCATCCTGATCGCGCTGCCGTCCAAGCGCCAGAATCTGTTCTTTTCGGCGACATTCACCCCGGAAATACGCGGACTCGCGGATTCCTTCCTGCAATCGCCGGTGGAAGTTTCCGTGGCGAAAAGCACGGAGACCGCCGACCTGATTTCCCAGGTCGTGCATCCGGTGGACAAGGATCGCAAGCGCGCTGCGCTGGAGCACCTGATCAACGCCGGCGACTGGCGCCAGGTGCTGGTATTCACCCGCACCAAGCATGGCGCGAACCGGCTCGCAGAGCAGCTCGACAAGGACGGCATCAGTGCCGACGCCATCCACGGCAACAAGAGCCAGGGCCAGCGGACGCGGGCATTGGCCGAGTTCAAGCTCGGCAAGGTGCGCGTGCTCGTCGCCACCGACATCGCGGCGCGGGGGCTCGACATCGAGCAACTGCCGCATGTGGTCAACTACGAGTTGCCGAACGTGCCGGAGGATTACATCCATCGCATCGGCCGCACCGGCCGCGCGGGCAGTTCTGGCCAGGCCGTGTCGCTGGTATGCTCCGAAGAAGGCGATTTCCTTCGCGACATCGAACGCCTGCTCAAGCGCAGCGTCGAACGTGTGGTGATCGAGGGATTTCAGCCCACCGGCGCGCCGCTGAGGACCGACGGGGATTCCGTCAGTTCGCGCCAGCGCCGCCCGCAACAGCGCCAGCAGCAAGGCAGACCGCGTTCGCAAGGCCAGGGAATGCGCAGCACCGGCAGCGGCGAAGGACGCCGCGGCCAGGGCGCCGGCGGCGGGCAGGGGCGTAACAGTTCCGGCGACCGCCAGCGCAGCGGCGGCAACGGCAACAATCCGCGCCGCGGGGATGCACAACCGCTGCAGAACTCCAATCGTTCAGTCTCGTCGTTGCTGGGTGGAAACCGCTGATCGACATTTACAAGAGGACACTTTGATGAATATATTCGTCGGCAACCTGTCGCAGGAAGTTACCGAAACCGACCTGGCGGAGTTGTTCAAGCAGTTCGGCCAGGTGAAGTCGACCGAAGTGAAGCGCGACCTTTTCTCAGGCGTGACCAAGGGCTTCGGTTTCGTGGAAATGCCCGGCAAGAATCACTCGCTGGCCGCAATCGCCAGTCTCGACGGCAAGGATTTCAAGGGTCAGCCGTTGCGCGTGAACGAAGCGCGGGAATTCCCGGCCAGGGGCCGCAGGCGGTAAGTGCGGTGATTGGTAATTGGTGATTGGTAAAAGAAGGGGCCGCGATGCGGCCCTTTTTTATTTCGCCTTTGCCAATCACCAATTACCAATCACCAATCACTGCGACGCCCTCGGCAATCACGCCCAGTCCAAGGTTTTTTGCCATCGCGATCATGGCGCTGACGATGGCGGCGTCGTTGCTGTCGCTGGTGATGTCGCGCACGAATGAGCGATCGATCTTGATGTTGTTGACCGGGAACTGCTTGAGATAGGCAAGGCTCGAGTAGCCGGTACCGAAATCATCGATCGAAATCTGCACGCCGAGTTGTTCCAGGCGGGTCAGCATGGCGACCGTATCGTGCGAGCGGTCCATCAGCGTGTTCTCGGTGATTTCCAGTTCGAGGTATTGCGGTGCCAGTCCGCTTTCGCGCAGGATTTCGACAACCGACGCGAGCAGATTTTGCTGCCGTAGTTGCAGCGGCGAGAGGTTAACCGCGAGGCGAAGCGAAGGCAGCCCCTCGCGCTGCCATTTTCGCGCCTGCGCACAGGCCGCGCGCAACACCCAACGGCCGATGTCGAGGATGAGGCCCGACTCTTCGGCAAGCGGAATGAAGTTCGCCGGCGGCACCAGTCCCTGCGGACTCTGCCAGCGGATGAGCGCTTCCATGCCGGTGATGCGTCCGCTGTCCACGTCCACTACCGGCTGGTAGTGCAACAGGAATTCCTCCTTTTCGATCGCACGCTTCAACTTTGCCTCGAGTTCGAGATGCTCGGCGGCGAGCGGCGCCATGCCCTGGTCGTAGAACTGATATTGCTGGCGGCCGCCGCGATGCTTGGCGTGGTACATCGCAATGTCCGCGTTCCTGATCAACTGATCGACGTCCTCCCCATCGCGCAGGAAGCTTTTCAGCCGCTCGGCCACCACTTTCAGGACGCGGTCGCCGGCCGCATGGCCGAGTGTATCGTTGATCTGCTTGAAGCGATCGAGGTCGAGGAACATCAACCCGACCATCGTCTGCTCGCGTTTGGCGCGGCTGACTGCCTGGCGCAGGCGGTCGTAGAACAGGGCGCGATTGGGCAATCCCGTCAGCACATCGTATTGCGCCAGGAAGGAGAGGCGTTCCTCGAAGCGCTTGCGGTCGGTGATGTCGTCGATGATGCCTTCCAGCGCGACCGCTTCGCCGCTGTCGTTGCGCACGACCTGCGCTTTCTCCGACACCCATTTCACCGTGGCAT
>JAYVMZ010000054.1:0-3018 GCA_043758735.1 Betaproteobacteria bacterium | reverse complement strand
ATGATCGGCTTGACCGGGTCGGAAATGTCCGCCGTTGGATCTTTCTTCTCCAGCCGGTAGCGCTGGATATAGGCGCGGCGCACGCTGCCATACTGGCCGGCGCCGTAATCGTCGAACGGCACGGTAAAGTAGCCTACGCGTTCATCGGCGTAGCGCCCGCGCATAGGCGCGGGTGGCAGCGCCAGGATGCTCGAATGAAAAATGAAACCGAGCGTGGCCGGCCGGTCTTCGGTGTCAGTGGACTTGCGCAGTTCCAGCGGATCCGCCATCCAGGTCTGATAGTAGCGAACGTCGATACTTCCCGGGAAAGCCGTAACAGTCTGCACGTAAGATCGTTTCGGGTCGACCGAGCGCATGTGGAAGTGGCGCATCAAATCGAGCGCGAAGCCCGCAGGAACTTCGCTGGTGAATACGCTGGTCACGTCGATCTGCGGCTCGCCACCGGGGCCTTCGCCGATGATGTCAAATACGCGTATCACGGTGCGCAGCGACGCCGCCTCCACGCCGCGCTGCAGGTTGGGTTGCTCGCGCGCGAGGATTTCGTAACGCACGTCCTCGAGGTAGATCTTGTTGCCGAGCTTGATCAGCCTGACGACGCGGTTGTCGACAACGGAGCCTGGCGCGACAAAGTCACTGCCGGTCGACAGCGCGGCAAATTCGGTGTTGACGAGGATGTCGCGATTAAGGCCGCGCAAGGGAATCTCGAAAATCACCCGGTCGCAAATCACGTGCACGGTCAGCAGCCCCACCAGCGTCTGCGTCTGCGTCTGCGTTTCCGTGCCGGGAGAACAGGAGGAAACCACCGCCTGCGTGCCGCCAAATGCGGACCGGCAGAACATCGAGATGACGATCGTGGCAAGAAGAACGATTTTCCGCATGATCACAAGACCCTTTCGGCAATTTTCATCTAGAGCGGCTGAGCAGCAACATACACCTCATTGAGCGTCAATGCCTTTGCGACGCGCCCTGCCAGGGACTTTTCGGTGGACCGATGGGCCGTTGGCCATACCATAATATTACCGGCCCCGAAATACAGCCGGACAGAGTCGCTCGGGTTTCCCGGATGAAGCGTCGTTCACCCTTCACTCATTCACGCCTTCCGCAACTCGAAGATCGCACACGTGGTCGTGCCATGCGCATAGAGTTTTCCATCCGGGCCATACAGCCGGCCTTCCGATGTGGCCACCTGCCGGCCTGGATGGATGACCTTGCCTTCAGCGCGCACCGGACCGGTCTTGTCGGTCATCGGGCGCACCATGTTGACCTTGAGTTCGGCCGTCGTGTAACCGTAGCCTTTCTTGAGTAAGGTCTGGATCGCGCAGCTCATGCATGAATCCAGCAAGGTCGCGGCCCAGCCGCCGTGAATCGTGCCGATCGGATTGTAAAAATCGAAAGTCGGCGTGCCCTGGAACACGACCCGTCCCTCATCGGCCTCGACCAGAAAAAAATTCAGCGGCTTGCCGATCGGCGGAAACGGCAGCAAACCGGCGGCGATGTCGCGCAGGAATTCCAGGCCCGAGCGCTTGCGCATTTCTTCCATCGGACTTACGCCGGGATTGGCCATCCGCATGGCGACGTATTCTTCCAGCTTGATCCAGTCTTGCGCACTCATTGCCACGCCTCCCGGGTTACTGCATTGTCATCCTGCGAAATTTAGCATGACTCGTCCATGCGCACTCGAACGGGCTGTACACTGCGCCAACCCGACAGCAAGGCGCCGAAATGAAGATCAGAAAAATCAGTGCAAGCCACGGCGTCCTCGCGATGCTGTGCCTGATGTATTTCATTACTTACGTCGACCGGGTCAACGTCAGCACGGCGGCCGTCGCCTTCAAACAGGAACTGGGTCTGAGCAACACGCAGCTCGGGTTCGTGTTCTCGGCTTTTGCCTATCCCTATCTGGTGTTCCAGATCATCGGCGGCTGGGTCGGCGACCGCTTTGGCGCTCGCCGCACCTTGTTCGTTTGCGGCATCGTCTGGGCCGGCGCAACCATCCTCACCGGATTCGCCGGCGGGCTGGCCTCTATGCTGGCCGCGCGCGTCCTGCTCGGGCTGGGCGAAGGCGCGACCTTCCCCGCCGCCACGCACGCGATGTCGCGCTGGACGCCGGCGTCGCAGCGCGGCTTCGCGCAAGGCATCACACACGCATTTGCACGCATCGGCAATGCGATTACGCCGCCGATGGTCGCGTGGCTGATGGTGGCGCTGACGTGGCGCGGCTCCTTCTTCGTGCTGGGTATCGCAAGCCTCGTCTGGACCGTGACCTGGGTGTTTTATTTTCGTGACGACCCGAAGGACCATTCCGCCATCACGCAGCAGGAACTGCAAGTCCTTCCCGCCTATTCGGGCGGCCGCTCGCGCCAGCCCGTGCCCTGGGCCCGCCTCGTACGGCGCATGGCGCCGGTCACCTTGGTGTATTTCTGTTACGGCTGGACGCTGTGGCTGTTCCTGAGCTGGATCCCGCTGTATTTCCTGCAGCAGCACAACATGGATCTGAAGCATTCCGTGGTGTTCGCGTCCGGCGTGTTTTTCGCCGGCGTGGTCGGCGACACCGTCGGCGGCACCCTGAGCGACTGGCTGCTCAAGCGCACCGGCAGCCGCAACATTGCGCGGCGCAATCTCGTCGTCGCCGGCATGCTCGGCGCGCTGCTCTCCCTGCTGCCGTTGCTTTTCGCGCAGGATTTGATTGTCGCCGCGGTTTGCCTGAGCCTCGGCTTTTTCTTTGCCGAACTGACCATTGGCCCGATGTGGGCGATTCCGATGGACATCGCGCCTCAGTTCTCCGGGACCGCAAGCGGAATCATGAATGTGGGGTCGGCATTCGCCGCGATCGTTTCGCCAGTTGTCGCCGGCTGGATCATCGATACCACCGGCAACTGGAACCTGCCCTTCGTCGGCTCGATGGTGTTGATGCTGTTCGGCGCGGCGGGCGCGTTCGCGATGAAGCCGGATCAGGCGTTCGCGACGCAACAATAGTCACCGCCAGTAAGCCAGTTCATGAAGGTCTGCAAACGGCCA
>JAYVMZ010000053.1:0-2940 GCA_043758735.1 Betaproteobacteria bacterium | reverse complement strand
ATGGGTTTCATCGAAACTCTTTTCTGAACGAGAACGCCGTGATGAAAAAATCTTCCCTGAAATAGAATCGATGCGCGCGCGTGCGATGCGTTCCCGATTCGAGGTCCAATCCCGGACAGCCGCGGTCGCGTGCGACCTTACCGAGATATTCGATCAGGGCTCGGCCGGCACCGGTGGAACGCTCGGATTCATCCGCCACTAGATCGTCAACGTAGAAGCGGCGCCCAATGTGGGTATTCTCGAACTCGCGAAAAACGGCGACACCGGCAACCCGCTCGTCACGGACCACCAGGCACATCTCACCGCCATCACGAAAGACGCGGTGCATCTTGTCTGCATAGTCGGCGGGCAACTGCGGGCGCAACTGCCTGTGCACCCGCTCGGCGGCCGCCAGCCACTGAGGTTCCTGCACCTGCCTCTGTGCGTCCGTAATTTGCACGATACGCAACGTCTGTTCCGGCATATTTGCCTTTCGCATAAAAATATCGGGCGCATCGCGCCCGATCAAAGCACTCGTCAAAACCGATCAGCTCGCAGTCCGCAGTGGCGGGGCGACTCCCAGCAACCCGTCCTTGCGGAACATTTCCTTGATGCCGCGTATCGCCTGGCGCGTGCGCGACTCGTTCTCGATCAGGGCGAACCGAACGTAAGCATCCCCGTATTCGCCGAATCCAATGCCCGGAGACACGGCGACTCTCGCTTCCGCCAATATCTTCTTGGCGAACTCCAGGGAACCCAATTTCCTGTAGGGATCGGGTATTTCCGCCAGATGTACATCGAGGCCTTGGGAATCTGCACCATCCATCCGGCTTCATGCAGGCCTCTTGCCAGCACGTCGCGCCGCTTCTGATACTTCTCGCAGATTTCGCGCACGCAATCCTGTGGGCCCTCGAGCGCGGCAATCGATGCCACTTGGATAGGCGTGAAGGTACCGTAGTCGTGGTAGCTCTTTATGCGTGCAAGTGCTGAAACCAGCTCCTTGTTGCCGACCATGAAGCCGACGCGCCAGCCGGCCATGTTGTAGCTCTTGCTCATGGTAAAAAATTCCACGGCCACGTCGCGCGCGCCCGGCACTTGCATGATCGATGGCGCTTTCCAGCCGTCAAAGCAGATGTCGGCGTAAGCCAGATCATGCATCACCAGGATCGAGTGTTCTTTCGCCAGCGCCACCACCCGCTCGAAGAATTCGAGTTCCACGCATTGCGCCGTCGGATTGCTGGGGAATCCCAGGATCATCATTTTCGGCTTCGGAATCGACTCACGAATAGCGCGTTGCAATTCCTGAATGAAATCCACCCCGGGAGTCATGCGCACCGAGCGTATGTCGGCGCCGGCGATGACCGCTCCGTAAATGTGGATGGGATAGCTGGGATTGGGTACCAGAACCGTGTCGCCGTGGTCCAGCGTGGCAAGCATCAGGTGGGCAAGACCTTCCTTGGACCCGATGGTGACAATGGCTTCGCTATCCGGATCGAGCACGACGCCGTAGCGCGATTGGTACCAGTTGCAAATTGCGCGACGCAGTCGAGGGATTCCCTTCGACATGGAATAGCCGTGCGTGTCGTTGCGCTGTGCAGCTTCAACAAGCTTGTCGACGATGTGCTTGGGCGTGACACCATCCGGGTTGCCCATGCTCATGTCTATGATATCTTCGCCACGACGGCGTGCTTCTGCCTTCAACTCGCCGGTGATGTTGAACACATAGGGCGGAAGGCGCTTGATGCGGGAAAACTCGGCCATGATCGACTAGTCGGTCCAGCCGGCAAACGTAACCGACTGTTCATTAAATGGAAAGTCGAATCCTACCGGATCGCAGGCAGCGCGGCAAAGGCCTCATCACTTGAAACTGCATCTTTCACAAAATTCGGTACGCAATACCTTCACGGCTTACGGCCCCGGCTATGTGGCCGTCAACGGTGTGCGCCATGAATCAAGCCTGGTTGTGCTGCCGGACAGGATTGTGGAGAACTGGAATGTGCAGAGCTTCGAGACGTTGGCGCAGGGCGATATTGAAGGACTGGCTTTACTGAAACCGGAACTCGTGCTGCTTGGGAGCGGGGATGCCCTGCATTTCCCGAATCCAAGGTTGCTGGCGAGGCTGGCGGCCGCTGGCATCGGAATCGAGGTCATGGACACCCGGGCGGCCTGCCGGACCTATAACATTCTTGCTGAAGAAGGCCGCAATGTCGCCGCCGCGCTGGTGATACCGAAAGCCGACCTTATGGGCGACTAGTAACCCTGCTTGGTCTGTAACCCGCCCGTCAAACAATCAAAGCGCATCGATGACAGCGCAGATGACCGTCGTGAAATCGGTCTTCGACACGAATCCATCCAGTGCAAGTGAGTGAGCGAGTTCGCGGTATTCCCTGCCGTTATTGAGCGTCAGGATGACGATCTTGATGTTGTTATCGGCAGCCTTGATGCGTCGTCCTGCCTCGATGCCATTGATTCCGCCCATAGCGAGGTCCATCAGCACCACCTGCGGACGCAGGCGCGATGCCATTTCCACTGCAGCCTCCCCGAAATCGGCTTGCCCGACCGCGTTGGCCCGACAGACTTCAGTCAGGAATTGCTCGGCAGCCATGCGAAACGAGGCGCTGTCGTCGACAAGCATGACATTGACCACGATGGAATTCCCCTTCTGATTGATCGGTCAGGCGTAAGTCTGAAATCCGGCTCCAAACCAGAGACCGGCGATCGGCACTATCGCTGAGGGGAGCTTTGGGGGGTATAGGGCGGAACGGAACCTGCGTTTCGAAAAACCTGAGGCAGTCTGCAGATGTGTCTGTCGCGGATCCCGTCGAACGGGACCAAAGGCCGCAGATGGTTACTTATGTAAAATCACTACTGTCCGGTTAACGTGTGATCGGTGATTCGTAACCCGCTGATCGATCGAAGCAATGAGTCATTTTTTGGATGTCTCCGATTTGAACGCTGATT
>JAYVMZ010000052.1:0-4781 GCA_043758735.1 Betaproteobacteria bacterium | reverse complement strand
CGCCAGCGTGGGCATCAGCGTTTACCCGGATGACGGCCAGACCATGGAAGACCTGATTCGCAATGCCGACGCGGCGATGTATCACTCGAAGAAAAACGGCCGCAACCGCTTCGAATTTTTTACCCCCGAGCTGAACGTGCCGGTGGCCGAGCGCCTTGTGCTCGCCAACCAGTTGCGGCGCGCAATCGAAAACAACCAGCAGGTTCTGCATTACCAGCCTCAGTTCGATACCGCGACCAACCGCCTCATCGGCGCTGAAGCACTGGTGCGCTGGAATCACGTCGACCACGGCTTGCTGTTCCCGGACAGCTTCATCGCGCTCGCGGAAGAATCGGACATCATCCACCTGATCGGCGAGTGGGTCCTGAACGAAGCCTGCCGCCAGATCGCCGAATGGCAGGCCAATAACATCAACATCGTGCCGGTCGCGATCAATTTTTCCGCCTTCCAGTTCCGCCGCTCCACCCTGGTACAGGGAGTCGCCGCCGCGTTTGCCCGCCACGGCGTCAAACCGCAGCAACTCGAGATCGAGCTGACCGAGAATGCGATCATGCAAGACCCGAAGGAAACCGCGAAGACCCTGGACGAATTGCACGAGATGGGGGTGAGCCTGTCGATCGATGATTTCGGCACCGGCTATTCCAGCTTGAACTATCTGAAACGCTTCCCCATCGACAAACTGAAGATCGACCGCAGCTTCATCGAGGACCTGCCGCAGGACCTTAACGATTCGGCGATCGTGCAGGCGATCGTCAACCTGGCAAAGAGCCTGCGCATGGTCGTCATTGCGGAGGGGGTGGAAACCAAGGCGCAACTTGATTTCCTGCGTTCGCTCAGTTGCGAGGCCTACCAGGGTTACTTGGGCGGACGCCCCGTCGACGCCGAGCGTTTCGCCGCCCTGCTCAAGTAATTCCGGCAAGCGATCGCTGCAGTCTGGATCGCCCCCTTGCAGGTCATGGTCCATCGGTGACCCCATCGCAACGCACCGCGCTCACCCGAGCCGAACCTTGTGCTTCATAATCCGGTCTTACCCGGACCGCAAGAACATCCATGAACCAGCCATCCGCGAACATATTGGTGGTCGATGACGACCAGCGCCTGCGCGACCTGCTCGACCGTTATCTCGGCGAGCAGGGTTTCGGCGTGCAGGCTGTGGCGAGTGCGCCGGCCATGGACATGGTGATGGGCAAGGAAGACGTCGACATGATCATCCTCGACCTGATGCTACCCGGCGAGGATGGCATGAGCGTGTGCCGCAGACTGCGCGCAACGGGCCGGCGCACGCCCATCATCATGCTCACGGCCAAAGGCGACGAAGCGGACCGCATCGCGGGGCTGGATGTCGGTGCCGACGACTACCTGCCGAAACCGTTCAACCCGCGCGAACTCGTCGCACGCATCAATGCCGTGCTGCGGCGCCAGTCTCCGGTGACCTCGACTCCCGGCGCGCCGGACGACACGTTGAAGCCGGTCACATTCGGTCCATTCGAAATCAACCTGGCAACGCGCACGCTTACGCGCAACGGCAAACAAGTGGGCCTGACGACGGGCGAATTTGCCATGCTCAAGACGCTGGTCACCCATCCGCGCGTGCCGCTCTCGCGCGACCGGCTCATGGAACTTGCCCGCGGCCGGGAGTACGGCGTGTTCGATCGCAGCATCGATGTACAGGTCTCGCGGCTGCGGCGCATGCTCGAGGAAGATCCCGCCCACCCGCGCTACATCCAGACGGTCTGGGGCGTGGGCTACGTGTTCGTGCCCGACGACGCCAAGTAGCCCACCTGAAGCATGAACTGGTTCCCGCAGTCGCTGCTGTCCCGTTCCGTCCTGCTGATCTCGGCACTGCTGGTGCTGAGTCAGCTGATCTGGTTCGGACTGTATCGCACGTACAACGTCCGCACCCAGTCGGAATATCTTGCCAGCCAGATCGCCAGCGTAATCAGCACCGTCAGTGTGGCGCTCGAGGCGATGCCCGCCTCCGCGCGCCGCAAGTTCAGCGAAAAACTGCCCGCCCACCAGAACATCCGCCTGCTGCCGGCCACCGCATGGGACGACGAAGAGGTTCCCTTGCCGGAATCGCCGCTGCTGCAGAGCATCAGCGACCACCTCAAGCGCGATTTCTCCGGCGACGCGCAGGCACTGGTCATGCTCGAGGATGCAACCCGGGCCTTGTGGATCAAGATCAAAGTCAAGAATCAGGCGTACTGGGTGGTCTTTCCGGCGGAGTCGCGCGGTTCCGCGTCGGCATGGGCCTGGACGGGCTGGAGTATTTTCGGCCTGACCCTGGCGATTGCCGGCGGCTATCTGCTCATGTTACGGGTCAATCGACCATTGCGCGCGCTGGCCGCCGCAGCCGGGGAAATCGGCGCGGGCAAAACGCCGTCGCCGCTGGACGAAAACGGCCCGACCGAGATTCGCACGCTCTCGCATGCGTTCAACCAGATGACGTCAAACCTGAAACAGCTCGATACCGATCGCGCGGTGCTGCTCGCGGGCATATCGCATGACTTGCGCACGCCGTTGTCGCGCCTGCGCCTTGGGGTGGAAATGCTCGACGGCGCAAAGGACGACGAGCTCAAGCCGGGGATGATCCAGGACATCGAGGACATGGACGCGATCATCAACCAGTTCCTGGATTTTGCGCGGGAGGGCGGCAACGAACCCTCGCGCGCCGGCGAGGACTTGAATCACATCGTGTCCAGCGTGTGCGAACGTTTCTCGCGCAGCGGCCAGCTGATCCGGACCGAGCTCGGCAACCTGCCGCCATTGGCGCTGAAACCGACAGCGACGCAGCGCATGGTGACCAATCTGGTCGACAACGCCGTGCGCTACGGTGTTGTCGATGTCGAAGTGAAAACCGAGCACATCGGCGACTGCGCGATCGTGCGGGTGCTCGATCGCGGGCCGGGCATTCCCGACAACGAATTCTCGCGCGTAATGCAGCCCTTCACGCGCCTGGAGGCCTCGCGCGCCGGTGGCAAGGGATCCGGTTTGGGGTTGGCGATTGTCGAACGGGCGGCGCGCATGCATGGCGGCAATGTAAAGCTGCTCGGCCGCGAAGGCGGCGGCCTGGAAGCCCGCGTCGAACTTCCGGTCGTTCCCAAGGCCGCTTAGGTCCCCTGCTTGAGCGGCCAGGCGCCAAGCGTCCTGTAGCGGGGGGCTCCCCCGTGAAATTGCGAGTGGATCAACGCAAATGCGCTGACCTGCCACGCAATGGGCCTCATGGCATCCGGCAGCGGCGCGCATTGCGCCTTCCTGACCAGCGTCACATGCGGCGTGAAGGCGCGATGTTCCAGTTCGAATCCGGCACTCAGCGCCTGGCTAACTCCGCCGCCTGCCGCCATTCGACCAATGCGATCGCTTCCGCGGCGATGCCCTCGCCGCGTCCGGTGAATCCAAGCCGCTCGGTCGTCTTCGCCTTGATGTTGATCCTTCCCGGTTCGATGCCCAGGTCGGCTGCGATGTTTGCGACCATTGCGGGAATGTGCGGCGACATTCTCGGCGCCTGCGCGATGATGGTTGAATCGAGGTTAATGATTTGAAAACCGCCGTTGCCCAGCAGCTTCGCCACTTCGCGCAATAGAGCCCGGCTGTCCGCGCCTTTGTAACGGGAATCGGTGTCGGGAAAATGGCGGCCGATATCGCCGAGCGCCGCAGCCCCGAGCAATGCGTCGCATACCGCATGCAACAGCACGTCGGCATCGGAATGACCGTCCAGACCTTTCTCGAAAGGAATCGTCACGCCGCCGATGATCAGGGCGCGGCCTGTCACCAGCGCGTGGACATCGAATCCCTGGCCTATCCTCATTTTTGCCCCGCTGCGTGGTTCAGAATCAGTTCCGCCAACGCAAGATCCTTCGCGTGCGTGACTTTGAGATTGGTTGCATCGGATTGCACGAGCCTGGGTTGCAGGCCGAGCGCTTCGACTGCCGCTGCTTCATCGGTTGCCTGTCGCAAGTCACAGGAACGCAGTGCCCGCAGCAACAGGCCATATCGGAACATCTGCGGCGTCTGGGCCTGCCACAGTCCGGTGCGTGGCTCGGTGCGAATCGAACGCCCGTCATCGCCGGCGCGTTTGAGCGTATCGGCGACCGGGATCGCCAATAGGCCGCCCGTGCGATCCTCGCCGACTTCGTCGATGAGCCTGTCGAGCGCGTTCGCGCTCAGGCAGGGTCGGGCCGCATCATGCACCAGTATCCAGTCTTCGGCGTGCGCCTGCCCCGCCAGTGCCTCCAGTGCATTGAGTACCGTCGCAGCTCGCGATTCTCCGCCCACATAAAGTGGCGACAATTTTGCGGCAAACGGCTTCCAGTCAAATGCGCCATAGCGCCTGTCGGCCGGCGAAAGAACTACACAAACGCGATCGATGGCGGCGTGCGCACACAGGCGGGCGATGGCGAAATACAGCAGCGGACGATTGCCGACCTCGAGATATTGCTTCGGCAACGATCCCCCGACACGGGTACCGGTTCCGGCTGCAGGAATGACGGCGAGATAGCGGGACATAGGTCGGCGAAAGGTTCGAATTATCGGATGACGGTGCGGCACCCGCAACCACCGTTACTGTGAGTGCGCATGATGTTAAGCCATCCTGACACTCAATTGATAACGAACATTTCATGGCACGGAGGTGCCACTGCAATCCGCGCCAGTCCTGATTCGGGCTGATTCCAGCCCCCGGCCGGGCCGATAAGCCCCTCCCATCCACTATAATTGCGCCTTATATCCAGGCCGCAACGATGCAACTGCCCCACCCCGCCCCCGCTTCGGGAGCACGCACG
>JAYVMZ010000051.1:0-7667 GCA_043758735.1 Betaproteobacteria bacterium | reverse complement strand
CCTCGCCGTCATCGATTGAGTGTTTGGCAAAACAGGGGCGACCATGTATGGATCAAGCAGCCTCTTCGTATCAAGAAGTTCTACGGCACTTCCGAGAATGCGGTGAAGTCGCAAATCTGGATCGCCGTCTCGGTCTATGTCCGCCTTACGGCGCCCCTCGTGCACGGCGTTAGGCGTCCTTAGGCTACTGCCTAAAGGAATAAAATGTCATCTGTACGCATAGCTGCCCTGACGTCATTGGCCATGGTTGCATTTGCGTGCAATTCGCTGCTATGCCGTGTTGCCCTGAAACATACCGTCATTGACGCAGCGAGCTTTACCACGATCCGCCTGATGTCCGGAGCAATAATGCTTTGGTTGATCGTACAAATGAGTCGCGGCACACAAACTGGCAGGGGCAGTTGGCGATCGGCGTTTGCATTATTTTTTTATGCTGCTGGCTTTTCCTTTGCATACGTGAGCCTGCCCGCGTCAACAGGTGCACTGCTGCTGTTTGGCGCGGTTCAGGCAACAATGATCGGCCATGGCATTTGGGCGGGAGAACGTCTACGGAGACTACAGTTGGTCGGATTTGTGCTCGCCCTCGGAGGGCTGGTGGGTCTGTTATTGCCAGGTCTATCTGCGCCACCCCTGCTGGGTTCCTTCTTGATGTTGAGCGCCGGAGTTGCGTGGGGCGTTTATTCTTTGCGCGGAAAGGGTGCTGGCGATCCCGCCAGGGTAACGGCGGGAAATTTCCTGCGTGCCGTTCCAATGGCCGCCGCATTGAGCGTACTTATGCATGGCGCCACCTCTCTTGACAACGCTGGAGTGTTGTACGCGGTCGCATCGGGCGCCGTAGCCTCCGGAATAGGCTACGCCATTTGGTACACCGCATTGCCTGCGTTAAAGACCACCAGTGCCGCCACGGTGCAACTTAGCGTCCCGATCATTGCGTCCATCGGCGGCATAGTGTTCCTCGATGAGTCCGCATCCGTGCGCCTCGTATTGGCGTCCGTAGCCATACTCGGCGGAATAGCTCTGGTAATTCGAGAGAAACAAAATGCAAATGACGCCCAACCAGTTGCTCCAGCGGACGCTAATCCGCGTTGACAGTTTGGTCTCGAAGAGCATCTTCCCCAACCGCAGTCGTGCGATTCAGGCAGCCGTGAGCGAGGAGCTTGGGCTTGTCGTCGAGGGGCTGAATGAGATCGTCGGAATCTAACTTTAAATGCAGCGGACCGCCTTGGCCTCGTGCTTCACCCACACCGCCCAGGCGATGCGGGCCAACTTGTTGGCGAGCGCACAGGCTGCCTTGTTGTGATTGGTGCGCCCCCGCACCTCGAGGGTCCAGTGCCCTGAGCCTGTCGATCTCACGCCCGGCACGGCTATCCACCGTGGACAAGCGCCATGGTTTTTCGGAAGCTAAGGTTTCTCGGCGAGCAGCGCCTCGATCTGCTTCACGATGTCGTCGCTTTCCGGCTTGGCGCGGGCGGCATAGCTGAAAGCGCGCTTGCCGTCGCGCGCGATCAGGTATTTGTGGAAATTCCATTCGGGCGCGTCGCCGGTCATTTTTTCCAGCCGGGCAAAAACCGGGTTGGCTTTGCCGGGTACGACACTGGTTTTTTCCACCATCGGGAATTTCACGCCGTAGGTCAGCTCGCAGAAATCCTTGATCTCCTTGCTGCTGCCCGGCTCCTGCGCGCCGAAATCGTTGGCCGGGAAGCCGACGACGACCAGGCCCTGGTCGCGGTACTTCTGGTAGAGCGCTTCCAGCCCTTTGTACTGCGGCGTATTGCCGCAATAGCTGGCGGTATTGACGGCGAGTACGACCTTGCCGGAAAACTCACACAGGTCGAGCGGTTTGCCGTCAAGGTTTTTCAATTGGTGGTTCAGCAGATCGGGACAGGCAGCCATGGAAACCTCGCTGATCAGGGTCAGGGTAAACAGGGTGGCAAGGAGTAAGGTTCGACGGTTCATTCGGTTCCCCTGCGGTGGTTGGTTTGCGGATGATAACGCGTTCGGCTTTCGATGCGCTGGATCGCTCCCCGGTCTGTGTGGGCGACGCTCTTGAGACGCCCCGTCGCCTACAAGGTTCGCCGCCCGGTGCGACGGCAGCCCGGATGTTGCGCTCGCGCCTGCCGGTCGAATTCGGCTACGATTACGGCCGTAATCGCGGGGACAAGGCCGCGGCGTCATTCAAGTGCACTCGAACGAGGGCCCCGGGAAGGAGCAGGCGATGCAGGTCAAGGATATTCTCAAGATCAAGGGCGGCCAGATTTTCAGCATCGGGCCGGACGCGTTGTTGCCACAGGCGGTGAGCCTGATGGTCGAGCATGACATTGGCTCGCTGGTGGTCATGGGAAAAGGGCAGATGACCGGCTTGCTGACGTTTCGCGAAATTCTTGCCGCGGTACATCGTTATCGCGGCGACATCCTCGACGTCAAGGTCGACCAGGTCATGGTCAGCAATCCGATCTGCGGCAACCTCGACGACAGCGTCGACACGATGCGCAGTGTAATGACCGACAACCATGTGCGCTACCTGCCGATCAAGGACAACACGGCACTGATCGGCGTGCTGTCTTTCCACGATGTCGCGAAAGCATCGTTGCGCGCCGCCAGCTTCGAAAACAAACTCCTCAAGCAGTACATCAAGAACTGGCCCGAGCAGGATAAAGCTTGATACGAAAAGAATTCACCACAGAGGCGCAGAGGACGCAGAGGAAACTGGGTTCCGACAGACGGGCGTGAAGATCTTGCGGCGGTGGTTACGAAGCTATCAGTCCCATTTTTTACGTCGTTCGCGTTATTGTGCTTTTTTAACCCTCTGCGGCCTCTGCGCCTCTGTGGTGAGTACCAAGTCTTTTTGTTTTCCGTCACTCGAGGAACACGCTGAACCGTATCGCAAATTGTGACGGAAACCCCCTCCCGAAATCTTGCCGACGACGTCCGTCCCCGCGAAGTATGGGGCTGGATGATGTTCGACTTTGCCAACTCCGGCTACACCACGGTCGTCATCACCGCGGTATTCAACGCGTACTTCGTGTCCGTCGTCGCGGAAAAGCAGGTTTGGGCGACTTTCGCGTGGACGCTTGCGCTGTCGATTTCGTATGCGCTCATCGTCGTCACCGCGCCGCTGATCGGTGCCTACGCGGATGCCCATGCGGCGAAGAAACGCCTGCTGGCGTTCACGACCATCGGCTGCGTCGCCGCCACGGCAGCGCTGGCGCTGGTGGGCCCGGGTGATCTGGCACTGGGCATCGCGCTGCTGGTCGTTTCGAATTTTTTCTACGGCAGCGGCGAGAACCTGATTGCCGCTTTCCTGCCGGAGCTGGCCAAGGGCAGCGCGCTTGGCAAGGTGTCGGGCTGGGGCTGGGCGCTGGGCTACGTCGGTGGTCTGGTCAGCCTTGGCGCGTCGCTGGCCTACGTGACCTGGGCGCAGGGGCAGGGGCAGACCGGTGCGCAGTTCGTGCCGGTCTCCATGCTGATCACCGCGCTGCTGTTCGCGATTTCCGCATTGCCGACCTTCCTTTTTCTGAAGGAGCGCGCGGCTCCGCAGAAACTGCCCGGCGGCGCCTATGCGGGTGCGTTTGCGCGTACCTGGGAAACCCTGCGCGATGCCGGCCGCTATCGCGACCTGATGCGCTTCCTGCTCTGCATCCTGTTCTACCAGGGGGGCGTGCAGGCGGTGATCACGCTGGCCGCCATTTACGCTGAGCAGGCCATGCACTTCACCACGCAGCAGACCATCATGCTGATCCTGGTCGTCAACGTGACGGCCAGCATCGGTGCCTTGGCGTTCGGACAGCTGCAGGACAGGCTTGGCCATGTGCGCACGCTGGCGATCACATTGGCCGGCTGGTGCGTGATGGTGTTGCTGGCCTGGCTCGCCGACGGCCCGTCGATGTTCTGGGTCGCAGCGAATCTTGCCGGCATCTGTCTCGGCGCCAGCCAGTCGGCGGGACGCGCGCTGGTGGGGTACATGAGTCCCGCGGACCGGCGCGCGGAATTCTTCGGCCTGTGGGGACTGGCGGTGAAACTGTCCTCTATCCTCGGTCCGATCACCTACGGGCTGGTGAGCTGGATGTCGGGAGGCGACCATCGCCTCGCGATCCTGATCACTGGGAGCTATTTCGTCATCGGTCTGGTGGTGCTTGCCGGCATCGATGCCGAGCGCGGGCATCGCGCCGCGGCCATCGACGAGGTTGCCGGAACCTCCTGAATTCATTGTTTCCGAAATAACTTAGCTCGGATATACAGCGCGTTATAATCCCGGCCTGCCGTATTTGCCGCAAGCCCCCGGGGAGGGGTCCGCATGTTGAAGTGGATCAAGGGTGCGAAGTCGGAACACCCGTTCGCCAATGACAAGGCGGCCCGCGAGTTCATCGCGGACCTGCCCGCGCTCGACCCGTACAAGGCGCTCGAAGAACTCGGCTACTGGCTCGACACGCTGGGCAGCGCCGATGATCTGAAGCTTCCGCGTGTCCTCGAGATCATCGATCTGATCGATCAGTCCGCCAAGGACCATCAGCGCAAACTTTCGCAGGACTATCTCAGCGGCAGCGCGCGCCTGAAGAAATTTCAGGAGATCCGCATCTGGAACGCCGTGTTCATGTTCTGGAAGCAGCTCGCGGACACCTACCAGGTGTGCCTGACCCGCTTCCAGACGGGCGCCGGCGGCTGGGGCGCGCTCAAAGGGCAGATGCCCATGGTGGTCGCGCGCGCGATGCGTGCGCTGACCTTGCAACTCAAATGGCAGTTGCTGCGTTACGGGCCGGTCGACCGGCGCGTGTGGGAGCAGATGGGCAGGCTCTACGCCTATGCCGAGGACCGGGGCTTCGCCACCACGCCGGTCGTCGTCTATCCTGGCAAGTTCGGCAAGTCCACCGTACAGCGCGAATTCCTCAAGGGCGTGATGCTGAGTATTTCCTCGACCGACAGCCTGCTGCCGGCCAAGCTGGAAGTCGCCGAGCGCATCGTCGCGCAGTTTTCCGAATTTTTCGTGATGAATCGCCAGCCTTCCAAAGGCTGCCATTACTACTTCGACCTGAACGAAAACAAGCTGCCCGCGCGCGTGATGTCGCGCCTGCAGATGACGCCGGGCCTGCGCTTTTTCGGGCCGGGCAGCGCCGCGCTGGAACTGGAAAAACTGATTGTCTCAGTGCAGGCCGATGGCGTGGTGCCATCGCACATCAACCTGGGCGGCACCTTCGATACGGAGTGGGTTCTGGAGGCGCTGCGCCACCTTGCGCGCTACTGGGCGCCGAATCCGCCGGCGCGTGGAGACGAGCGGCGTGCGTTTCGCGCATGAGCGTGGTCCACGATTTCGACGAGATCGTCTCCACTGTTTCGGGTGAAACGCGGGATCTGTCGTTCGACAGTTCGGTCGAGATCTGGACGGTGGAAAATGAAAGCGAAGGCGGTTACGGCGCCCTGATGCCGCAGGCGTCCGCCGACTGGTTGCATGTGGGCACGCTGATCGGCGTCAAACTCGACGACGGGGCGTCATGGGGCGTGGGCATCGTTCGCCGCATGTCGGCTTACGACCACAAGCAGCGCTATATCGGCATCCAGGTGCTTACCAAGGGTGCGACGGTGGTGAAACTGGCGGCGATCAGTGCCAAAAGCGGTACCGAACTCGAGAGTGCCCTGCTGCTGCCTTCCATAGCGAACCACACCAATGGCGCATCAGAAATGAACCTGCTCCTGCGGCCGGGCGCATTTTCTCTGCAGAAGAGCATGGAGATGCTGGCCTACGAGCGCAGCTACCTGCTGGTGCCGCGCAGGCTCATGGAGGGCGGGCACGATTTCGACATGGCGCGTTTCCTCGTCATGCAGCGGGCCGCCTGAACGCTGCGCGCTTCCTGCCACGGCAAAGAGCATGCGCCTGATCGTCTCCCGCTGCGGTCCACTTCCTGGCACGCCCTGCGCAAATGACCGGGTCCGATAACATCCAGTTGCTCGACGAGTTCGGCGGCCGGCTCGACGCCGTGCATTCGCAATCCGAACTCCGGCTCGCCTTGCAGATCGAGATGGTCGATCAGGCGGACCGTGGCGCGCGCGAACTGCTACGTGAAATCGAGTCCCTCTATTTCGCCGGCGCCGCGACGACCGGGCCGGAAAGTCAGTTGCAGCAGGTCTGGGGCCCGGTCTCGTTATATTGCGCGCAATTGGAAACGGCCTACACGCACCTTGTCAGGCAGTTCCAGACTTACAGCCAGGGCTGGTCCGAAGTCGGCGACAAGATTCCGATGGTGGTGGCGCGCGCGATGCGTGCGACCTCGATGCGGTTGAAGTGGCAGCTCATGCGCTACCTGCCGGTCGAAAAGGATATCTGGCAGACCCTCTCGCAGTTGTGGACCTTCGTCGAGGACAAGGGCCTGGGTCAGGCGCGCGTCGTCGTTTACGAAGACAAGTCGACGCTGCCGCGCGAATTCCTCAAGCCCATGATGCTGGCCGTAGCCGCCGCCGACAGCCTGCCGGCCCTCGAAGTGGATATCGCTTATCGCGTCATCGACCACCTGTCCGATCGCTTCGAACTGCAACGCCATCCTGCCAAAGCCTGCAATTTCTTCGTCGACATCGACCACTGGACGGCGCCGGAACGCTACACGCCGGTATCCGTGGTGCGTTCAGGGGCGAGGTTCTTCGGCGCCGGCCGGGTCATGACGCAGATCGACGACCTCGTCTCCAGCGTGGCGGGCGGCGAGATCGTGCCCAGCGAAATAAACCTGGAAGGCATCGACGACATGGGGGCCGTGATCCATGTGCTCGAGCACATGGGCCGGCAATGGTGGGCGAGGCGGCCGGAGCGGCGGGCGGAACGCCGCCGTTCGCTGACCCAACTCGGGGTGGTGCACGGTTTCGAAGCCATCATGACGCGTCTTGCGTCGGAGGAAATCGCCGAGCAAATGCGCCCCCCCGCGGAGACATGGAGCGTCGAGGACGAGAGCGACGACGGTTACGGCGCCGTCCTCCCGGCGGGGCAGGGCGACTGGCTGCACGTCGGCAAGATCCTTGCGGTCAAGCCTACCGACACGCGCATCTGGGCGGTCGGCATCGTGCGCCGGCTCGCGGCGCAGGAAAGCGGTCAGCGCAATATCGGTATCGAACTACTAGCCCGCGGGGCGCGGCAAGTCACGCTGCATCGGCGGACCGACACGCAGCAAGCCTGGAAAGCGCTGCTGCTGCCGGCGCATTCCGGCGGCGATGCCAGCCTGAATGAAGTGAGCCTGCTGTTGCCGCTGGGTACTTTCCTGCCTGATTCGAGCCTGGAGATGGAGGTTTACAGCACCAGCTACATCCTCGAACCGCGCCTGCTGCTCGAGCACGGCACCGAATTCGAAATGGCCCGCTTCCGCATCATCCAGCGCGTTACTTGAATCAACTTCTCACCGCAGAGGCGCAAAGGCGCAAAGGGAACGCAAAGAAGAGAAAAGGAAAAAAAAGGGGGCGGGGGGGGAATATCAATTTGTCAGAACATGCTGGCTTCGGTGGCTAATTCGACATTGGCCAAACCACGACTATCAATACCCCAAACGGGGTTCTCTGCGCCCCCTTCGCGCCTTTGCGTCTTTGCGGTGAAGGGTTGCCCTAGGAGCCTGTCGGACTCAGCGATATTTCGGTCGCCACAGGGCGTTAGATTGCTTTCAAAATTTTCCAGGAAGCCTTTACCGCCTTTAAATGCG
>JAYVMZ010000050.1:0-6975 GCA_043758735.1 Betaproteobacteria bacterium | reverse complement strand
CCAGTCCTTTCATGCTCAGTGCAAGGCGCACCCGGTAGGACGCGGAGCTTCTGAAATAACCGTAGAGTTTGAGCATCTCGTCTCCCTGATATTTTTCTGCGCCTTTCAGCGCACCGTATTGAGTTCGCGATGACGCATCAACAGACCGGCTGCCATGCACATTTCCTCGGCATCCTTGAACGTTGGCACACCGGCCTGCTCCATACGCGCGAACCAGTCCGTCTGGTGTTCCAGCGTGCCCATCATGCAATGCAGGATCGGCAGTCTCGCCACCTTGGCCAATTCGGCGAGCGCGTTGACCACTGCGTCAGCATCGACCATGAACGGCACCACATGGATCATCAGGATCGCATCGAAATGTCCTGTGGCCGCTTCCAGCGCGGCGGCCAGCGTGGCGGAGAAACGATCCGCGCGCGCATCCGCCAACAGGTCGAGCGGGTTGGCGATCGACGCTTCGGCAGGCAGGAAGGCGCGTAGTTTTTCAACCATCGCCGAAGGTAATTCAGGCAGTACGAGGCCCTCGTCAACGGCCTGGTCGGCGGCGAGCACACCCGGGCCGCCGGAATTCGACAACAGCAGCACGCGCTTGCCGATGCCCTGGGGAAAGGCGCCGAACGCCTTGCCGGCCAGCAGCAGACGCCGCAAGCTCCTGGTCCTGACGATGCCGCTGCGACGGCAGAAATCCTCCGTCGCCTCGTCGTCCGGCGGCCGGGATCCGGTATGCCGGAACGCGGCTTCACGCCCTGCCGCCGTGCGCCCGCCCATCAAGGCAATCACCGGCTTGGTCTTCGCGGCCGCGCGCGCTGCTTCGCCAAAGCGCGCTGCATCGCCAAATGTTTCGACATAGAGCAGGATCGCCTTGCAACGCTCGTCGCGCCCGAGTTGTTCGAGGTATTCGATGATGCCCAGGTGCATGCTGTTGCCCACCGAGACGACTGCACCGAGCGGGATGTTGTAGGCATGGCTGGCGTCGATCGCCTCTTCGATAACCGCGCCCGATTGCGAAATCATCGCCACGCCACCGCCCCTGGGCATATCGCGGAAGAATGTCGCGGCAAATGGCGACTTCGGGTCGAGCAGATTGATCACGCCGGCACAGTTGGGCCCGCCGATGGTCAGCCCGCGCGCGGCGGCGAGTTCGCGCAAGGCGGCGTCGCGTGCGCGTCCGCTTTCGCCGGCTTCGGCAAAACCACCGGGCAGCACCAGGATGTTCTTGTGGCCGCTGTCCGCTGCTTCCGTGACCACATCGATGATGCTGTCGGGGCGCACCAGCACGGCAACCAGGTCAACCGGAGCGTCCATAGCCTTGAGCGAAATCGCCACCTTCAGGCCGTCGATCTCCCCTCCCTTGGGATTGACCGGCACGATGCGGCCGGTATAGCCCGACACGCGCAAATTACGCAATACGGCGCCGCCTGAACTCGTCGACCGCTCTGCCGCCCCCACCACGGCGATGCTCCGCGGATTCAGGAAGCTGGCGATGGGGCTTTTTGTCGGCACGGTCAGCTTCCGCGCAGCCTGCGCGCTACATCGCGAAATGTATCGCGCCCACCGAAGCCGCCTGCCTTGGTGACCAGCCACAGCGATGTGCCGCCAAGCCGGATGCGCGCATACGGAATGCCGGGCATAAGGTCACCGAGCACCTGCAATGCCGGATTGTCGCTTGCCGCCAGGATGGCGATCGCCGTATCGCCGCCCGTCGCAACCAAGGCCTCCGCTTTCGCGCTGCGTGCAATTTCGATTGCGTGCCTTGCCATGTCGGCGGCGACGCGCTCGGCGTCTCCTTCATGGCCAGCCTCGTCCGCCGTGGCTTTGAGCACGAGGTTTTGCGCGGACGGAATCTTTCCGGATTGCAGCCGGCCATTGGGCGCGCGCAACACCGTGGTTTCCGGTTCCGTGGACAACGACTCGACCTGCTCGGCGCTGCGCATCGCGCGCGAACCGACCGCGAATACGATGGTGCCGGTTAAACGCTGCGGCGAGGTCGGAGCCGGGCCGCCATCGAAGCAGACCAGAGCCAATGCACGGGTCAATCCCGCGGAGCCGACCATCAGCACGTCGTTCGCGCGGGCAGCGAAGCGCGTGACAATGCCGGTCAGGTCGGCATCGACTTCGCTGTCGGCGACCCAGATATCGGCCCCGCAATTATCGGCCCCGTCATGGAGTGCATGCGCCGCCGTCACTGTTTGAACGCGCAATCCAGGCTTCGCCAAGGCAAAGACCTCCTGCAAAGGGGCCAGTGGCGGGGGCGATAAGGCATCTTTTGCGAAAGCGGTCTGCGCGAGCGGCCGGCCATCGACGTGGACCACGCCGCCACGGACGGTGCGCCCCTGCGCCGGAAATGCTGCGGCAACCACGGCTTCGCGGCGGCCGCTGATATCGAGCAACGCCATCGTTTCGGCGACGACGTTGCCGCGGAGAGTCGAATCTATTTTTTTGACGACGATATCGAAGCCGCCGGCGCCAAGGTGACCGACGATGTCGCGCACGCGCGCGGCGGCCAGGTCCGCCGGAAGATGCCGGGTATCGGTATTGACTGAAACAACGCGAGCCGACTTCAGCGTTGCGGGATCGCAGCGCATCGGCACGGCAACGACCCAGGTTTCGACGCCCGCCGCCGCGAAAGGCCCGGCACTGTCCATCGCCCCGGTCAGGTCATCGGCGACGATGAGAACGCGGGGCTGGCGCATCATCGAACCACGCGCTCAGGCCGCAACGTGGTCCGCCATCTTGCGGGCGTAGGCGATGGCGGCCTGCATGTTTACGTTGTTGGCTTTACCGGTCCAGGCGATGTCGTGGGCAGTGCCGTGATCCACCGACGTCCGGCGGATCGGCAGCCCGAGGCTGATATTGACGGTTTCGTCGAAGGCAATCAGCTTCGTCGGGATATGACCCTGGTCGTGGTATTGCGCGACGACGAGGTCGAATTCTCCATTGAGCGCGCGATAGAACACGGTATCGCCGGAAATCGGGCCTTTGACATCGATGCCTTCTTTTTGCGCGATGTCGATCGCCGGCTGGATGCGCTCGATTTCCTCACGGCCGAATATGCCGCCTTCGCCGCTGTGCGGATTCAGGCCTGCGACCGCGATGCGCGGCCTGGCCATCCCGAGTTCGCGAAAGTGCTGATGTCCGGCGCGGATGGTTGCGACCACTCTTTCGATGGTTGGACGTTCGGCGGCATTCTTCAGCGACTGGTGCGTGGTGACGTGGATCGCGCACAGCTTGTCGCTCGCGAGCAGCATGAACGAAGACTTCGCCCCGGTCAGCTCGGCGAGCAATTCGGTGTGCCCGTCAAAATGATGGCCGGCGGAATGCATGGCGGCCTTGTTCAGCGGCGCGGTGACGATCACGGCGATCCTGCCATCCAGCGCGAGCTTGACGGCTTCCTCGACGTAACGATAAGCCGCTTCGCCGCCGGCGGAGGAAACTTTTCCATCGACGATCTTTTCCTGGTCTTTGCTCACGACATTGAAAACCGGAACTTCACCGTCTTTGGCGTCGAGGCCATCGACGAACTTCAGGTTCGTGCCGAGCAGCTTGTCAGCGCGCCTCAACGTGGCGAGATTGCCCACCACGGCCGACACCGAACGTGTTGCCGGGGCCATCTGGGCAAGCGTCTTGACGATGATTTCCGGCCCTATGCCCGACGGATCGCCCATGGTAATGCCGATTTTTGCGGTCATGCGATCCTCATGATTCCGGGTGATTGCGAAAGAGCGAAATTATAGCCGAGCACGGTGCGCTCATCAGACTGCGCCATGTTCTTCGGGCGCGATTGCAACGCGGACTTCCGTGGCGGTTGCAAGGTCGCCGCCAACATCGACGATTTTCTGCGCCGCGCGCTCGACTAGTTGCAGGTTGGACAGTTCACTGCCATAGGAAGCGTCTTCCAAGCCGACGCGCACATGGCCACCCTCGGCGACCACGCGGGGAATCATCGACATAACATCGACCTGCAGGCCCGCGACCATCCATTGCGCACCAGGCGCCACCTGGTCGAGCAGCTTCAGATAAGCGGTCAGTGCATAGTCCTCTGGCGGAAAACTGAATGTATAGCCGCTGGTGAACATGAAGCGATACACCGGCGCCGGACAACTCTCGCGCCAATGCAGCGTGGCGCCAAGGCGCACGAATCCCGGTTCGTAGATGGCATAGCTCGGATGCAGGCCGTGGCGCATGGCAAGCCTGAGGCCGTGGCGTATGTCCTCCTCGGGATTGGCGTATACGAATCCCGGTTTGTCCGCGAGAAGGTCGTCGTAAAGGGAAAAATTGACCGAGCCCGGATCGATCGCCGTCCATTCGATCAGGCCGCGTCGCGCCAGTTCCTCGACGTGGGCGAAACGCCGTTGCGCGCCTTGCTCGCCGGGCTGGGCGCCCAACCCCGGAGACGAGATGGTCGGATAGACGATGGCGTCCACTTTGCTGCGGATGCCGTCGACTATGCTTGCGTACACGTCGGGGTCCTGGGTCTGCGTGCCGGTTGCCTCGTCATAAGCATGGACATGAACGATCGCCGCGCCGGCTTGCACACAGGCGATGCCTTCTTCGATGATTTCCTTCACCGAGACCGGAATGCGCGGCTGGCGCTTGCGCGTCCACGGTCCGTTCAATGCGACTTCCAGCCACGTCTTGCGCTGCCCTGCTTCTTTCATGTTGTTTTTTTACCCGGTTGCTTTTACACGAGCGTGACGGAGAGTTCTCCCAACCCTTCCACGGAACCGACCATCTGGTCGCCCTTCTTTACCGCTCCGACGCCGGCGGGCGTGCCGGTGAAAATCAGGTCGCCCGGCTTGAGCAGGTAGTAGTCGGAAAGATAGGCAATCGTTTCCTGCACATTCCAGATCATCTCCTGCAAATCCGCCGCCTGCCGCATTTCGCCGTTGACCTTCAGTGAGATTTTGCCCATCGAGTGATGTCCGTGGCTGGACACCGGATGGATGGCGGCAATGGGCGCGGACTCGTCGAAAGCCTTGCCGAAGTCCCACGGCCGCCCCATGTCGCGCGCCTTGAACTGCAGGTCGCGACGGGTCATGTCCAGGCCGACCGCGTAGCCATACACATAGTCCAGCGCCTTCGCCGCCGGGATGTTGCGGCCCTCGCCCTGGACTGCCACCACCATCTCGATTTCATGGTGCAGGTTTTCCGTGCCCGGCGGGTAGTGCATGTTGCCCCCGCCAGGCAACACTGCGTCGGCCGGCTTGAGGAAGAAAAACGGCGGCTCCTTCTCTGGATCCTTGCCCATTTCGCGCGCGTGCGCCGCATAGTTGCGGCCCACACAGTAGATGCGGTGGACGGGAAAACGCTCCTTGCGGCCTACGATGGGAACCGACGGGACCGGTCCGATATTAAACAACAGTTCATTTCCGTTCATGATTGGGTTGGATGATGGTCAGAAAAAAGTAAAGATTGATCTGTGCGTTCCAAACGGAAAGCACCCCGCAGCGAACAAGGCGTATTTTTGCACAAAGACGTGCCGCTCTCCGCATCCCGCCAGTAACGCCAGCGCGCAGATGGATGGAGCCAGTGCAGCGCCTGAAACCTCCTTGGCCAGCCCCTCATTGCCCTTGCAGGCCGCCAGGGCGCAGGCGTAAGCCGATTCCGCATGTCCGTCGGAAAGGCCCAGGCGCGAGGACCAGCGCTCGGCATACGCTATTGCAGTTGCTCCTCGCGCCACAGGCCTAACGCACGCTGCACCGGCCGGTCGGAATAGCTGAACAATACGGTGTCTTGCATTGCGACCAGCGAGTAGGCCTGCCAGGACGGCACGACGAAGGCATCGCGTGCCGTGAATTTAAAAGCCTCGCCGCCAATCACCGCGCGGCCGCTACCCTCGATCACCGAGAAAACGGTGCCATCGGTGCTGCGGTAGGGCCGACCGCTGAATCCTTTCGGCAGCAACTGGATGCAGGCGCCCATGGTCGGCATCGCCGGGCCGCCGGTGGCGGGATTGACGAATTCCATCTTGTGGCCGTGGCTTGCATGCGGCTTGTCGACTTTCGCCAGTTGCAGCAGGCTCTGGCGCGATCGCGCGTACGGATAGGCAAACACCGGCGATGTCGCGCCTTTGGGCTGGAATTCAATCGGCAGCAGATTATTGCCGTAACGCAACCAGGCATCGCCTTCCGGACGCACGATTTCCTGTTCATCGTGCGGATAGTCTTCGGCGAAACCGGCATCGAAGAAACGCACCAGCGGAATGTCGAGTCCGTCGAGCCACACCACCGGCTCATCCGCTGCATTGCCGTGGTCATGCCAGGTCCACGACGGCGTGATGATGAAATCACCGGGGTGCATGGTCACGCGTTCGCCATCAACCGCGGTGTACGCTCCCGCGCCTTCGACGATCAGGCGCAACGCCGTTTGCGTGTGGCGATGGCTTGGCGCAACTTCGCCGGGGAGGATCAACTGCCAGCCGGCGTAGAGCGAATTCGTGATGGCCGATTGTCCGGGAATGCCCGGATTCTCCAGGATCAGCACGCGGCGCACCGCCTCCTTCGCCGTGATCAGGCTGCCCGACTCCATCAGCCACGGCCGCACCTCGCCATATTTCCAGATCGCGGGCACGCAGGGCGACTTCGGCTGGCGCGGCACCAGCGCGCTCATCATCTCCCACAGCGGCGTCAGATGCGCCGGCGCAATGCGCCGGTAGTAAGCTTCCCGCTCCGCGCGGGGATCCTTCAACGGCCGTCCCATTTTTTCCTCCTTTGCTACCGCCATTCAAGACAGGTCTTCACCGCAGAGGCGCGGATACCCTATATTTTAGGCAATGACAAACCAAAATCCTTTTCCACCAGTTCCGTGACGCGCGCAAGGAAATCCTCGCGCATCTCGTCGTTGCTGCGGCTCTTCAGGCCCCAGCGCCGATAAATTTCGTTGTTCTTCGACTTGCTTGCGCCGAAGAATCCCGGCGTGATCGGGAAATAGCGGTTGATCGCGTCCTGCACCGCGGACCTGCCTTCTGCGGTCCTGATC
>JAYVMZ010000049.1:0-3525 GCA_043758735.1 Betaproteobacteria bacterium | reverse complement strand
CGAAGTGTTCCATGCGCCTGTGCAGGCATTGATAAAGTTGCGCAGGGACGGCAGCGGTCAAATCCCTTTGGTTCTGAATGTCGGCTTCCAGGGATGCAGCGAAAAAGGGTTGTGCTATCCCCCTGCTACCCGACAATTTCCGATAACGCTTCCAGCCCTTCCGTCCACGGATTCGCCGCCACAATCGGTCGCGGAAACAGCACCGCTACCGCCGGCGGCCGCGGCGGTGCCGCCGCAGCCTTCCGAAGATCGGCAGATCGCGGGTTTGCTGAGGACCGGCAACTTCTGGCTGATCATGGTCAGCTTTATGGGTTTTGGGTTGCTTCTGTCGTTCACCCCCTGTGTTTTGCCGATGATTCCCATCCTGTCCGGGATGATCGCCGGCCAGGGCAGCAAGGTGACGCGGCTGCGCGGATTCACACTTGCCGCGATGTATGTTCTCGGCATGGCGATCGCCTATGCCATCGCCGGTGTGCTCGCAGGGTTGTCCGGGACGCTACTGTCCTCCGCGCTGCAGACCCCCTGGGTATTGGGGGCATTCGCAGGCGTATTCGTATTGCTGGCGTTGTCCATGTTCGGTTTCTATGAATTGCAACTGCCCGGTGCGTGGCAGACCGGTGCGACCGATACCAGCAACCGGCTTACGGGCGGTACGCTGGTGGGCGTCTTCCTCATGGGGGTGTTGTCGGCGGTAATTGTGGGGCCGTGCGTTGCCGCGCCGCTGGCGGGGGCGCTGCTCTACGTCAGCCAGTCGCGCGATGTGTATCTGGGCGGTGCGGCCCTGTTCGCGATGGCCATTGGTATGGGGCTCCCCCTGCTTGTCATCGGCGCTTCGGCCGGGGCGCTGTTGCCCAGGGCCGGAGCCTGGATGCAGGCCGTGAAGAATTTTTTCGGCGTTCTGTTGCTGGGCGCGGCCATCTGGATGATTTCTCCGCTCATCCCGGTCATCGCGCAAATGTTGTGCTGGTCGGCGCTATTCATCGTGTCGGCGATCTTTCTTCACGCCCTGGATGCCCTGCCGGCCGGTGCGGGAGGGGTGCGCAAATTGTGGAAGGGTGTCGGCGTCATTGCCTTGCTGATGGGCATCGCGCTCCTGGTCGGCGGCCTTTCGGGCGGACGCGATCTTCTCCAGCCTTTGTCAGGATTGCGGCTAAGCCTGACCGGGGAAGAGACGGGAAAGTCGAAGCCCTTCATTCGCGTAGCCTCGGTCGCGGAACTCGACCGCGCCGTCGCCAATGCCGGAAAGCCGGTCATGCTGGATTTTTACGCGGACTGGTGTGTGTCCTGCAAGGAAATGGAACGGTTCACATTTCAGGACGAGAACGTGAAAAGCCAGTTTGTGGGCATGCTGCTGCTTCAGGCGGATGTCACTGCCAACTCGGCCGCTGATGCGGCCCTCCTGAAGCGCTTCGGGCTTTTTGGCCCGCCCGGCATTATCTTCTTCGATCGTCATGGTAACGAACTCGAACAATACCGCGTTATTGGTTATCGCCCGCCTGAGCGGTTCAATCCTGTCCTGACCCAGGTCAACAATATCCGCTAAGCCGAAACAGGGACGTGCTTCTACCTCGAAAGTCGCTCCGTTCCCTGATCAAACGAGTTGGCTACTAGACGTTAAATTCCGTCAAGTTCTCTTAAATTATCGGTATTTGATCAATTTTTGGCTATTTCCTGATTGCGTGGGTATGCCGCGGATGTTAGCTGGCCGAACATCCGATAATGTCTTGAGATGCGCCGTCGTGAATCGGGCGAGAGCGACCAAATTCGCTTAAATCTGGACAAAAACCGGCTAACTACGGCAAACTGGCCGTCATGAAAACCACCTCGACCGGTGGCAAAGCGCGGCCTCCCTCTGCGCGAAGCCCCCGGAAGGTTCTGGTGTTGCATGGTCCCAACCTGAATCTTCTCGGCACCCGGGAGCCACAGATCTACGGGGGGGAAACGCTGAAAGATATCGGCGGACGGCTGGCTGCCCAGGCTGCCGATGCCGGCATCAAGCTGGACAGCTTCCAAAGCAACTCCGAATCGGAACTCATCGAACGAATCCAGAAAGCGCGCGCATCCGGCGTGGATTTCATCATTATCAACCCCGCAGCCTTTACCCATACCAGCGTAGCGCTGCGGGACGCCCTTGCCGCGGTTCGCATTCCGTTCATAGAGGTGCATCTGTCGAATGTTCACGCCCGGGAGACATTCCGGCGCCATTCGTATTTCAGCGATCTCGCGATCGGCACGATCTGTGGCCTGGGCTCGCGGGGCTACGAATACGCACTGGCGCATGCGATTGCCTACGAGCCCACGAAATAGGACTTGCGAAATGGACCTTAGAAAACTCAAGAAACTGATCGATCTGGTGCAGGAATCGGGTATCGCCGAACTGGAAATCACCGAAGGTGAGGAAAAAGTCAGAATCAACCGCGTCGGCGTTCCCGGACACCCGGGCATGATGTCCATGCCCCAGCCGGCCGTCGCCATGGTGCCCGCGCCTGTCGCTGCAGCGGTGGCCGCGCCGGCGGCGGAAGTGCCCGTAGAGCCCGAGGGTCATGTCGTGAAATCGCCAATGGTGGGGACTTTTTACCGGTCGTCGGCGCCTGGAGCGAAGCCCTTCATCGAAATCGGCCAGAACATCAATGCCGGCGAAACCCTTTGCATCATCGAGGCGATGAAACTGCTGAACGAAATCGAAGCTGACCAGAGTGGCGTCGTCAAGAAGGCCCTGGTCGAGAACGGCCAGCCGGTCGAATACGGCCAGCCACTGTTCATAATCGGATAGCGTTACCCGGCACGGCACCGTGCCGAGCCGCCCAGCCAGAGTCCCGCATGTTTGAAAAAATACTAATCGCTAATCGGGGTGAAATCGCCCTGCGTGTCCAGCGTGCCTGCCGCGAGCTCGGAATAAAGACGGTTGCCGTGCATTCCGTCGCCGATGCCGAAGCCAAGTACGTGCGGCTGGCCGATGAGTCGGTCTGCATCGGGCCGGCTGCGTCGGCCGACAGCTACCTCAATATTCCCGCGATCATCAGTGCCGCCGAGGTCACGGATGCGGAAGCGATTCACCCCGGTTACGGCTTCCTGTCGGAAAACGCGGATTTTGCCGAACGCGTGGAGAAAAGCGGATTCGTCTTCATTGGTCCGCGGCCCGACACCATTCGTCTGATGGGCGACAAGGTCAGCGCCAAGAACACGATGATCAAGGCCGGAGTCCCCGTCGTTCCCGGCAGCGAAGGTGCCTTGCCGGAAGAGCCGCAGGAAATCGTCAAGATCGCACGCAAGGTCGGTTACCCGGTCATCATCAAGGCGTCTGGCGGGGGCGGCGGTCGCGGCATGCGTGTCGTCCATACCGAAGCCGCGCTCGTCAATGCTGTGGCGATGACACGCCAGGAGGCCAAGGCCGCGTTCGGCAATCCAACCGTGTACATGGAAAAGTTTCTCGAAACGCCGCGCCACGTCGAGATCCAGGTACTTGCCGACGAGCACCGCAATGCCGTCTACCTCGGCGACAGGGACTGCTCTATGCAGCGCCGC
>JAYVMZ010000048.1:0-7754 GCA_043758735.1 Betaproteobacteria bacterium | reverse complement strand
GATTTCAGTGATGTACGAACGGCTCTTGATGGCCGAAAGGCGACCTTCACATAGGAAAATGTTCTCGGCCCTTACGGCCTTCTTCCTGTACCTTTGTTTTGCCCTCGGGCCCTTTCGTGTTGACCGCGTTACGCGCACAAGACTTGAGTTCAAGCCCCGAAGCCGTTCGCCACGCTCACATCAATCAATTTCGGACCGCCGCTTTTGACAGACTCGCGCAGCGCCGGGCCGACGTCCGCCGGATCGGCGATGCGACGCGCGGGAACGCCCATCGATTGCGCGAGCGCCACGAAGTCGATGGCCGGATCGTCCATATCCATGCCGACGAACTTGTCGGTCTTTCGAAAAGAGACCAGCCGTTCCTTCAGGATGCGGTAGCTGCGGTTGTTGGGGATCACGTACGTAATCGGTAGTTTCAGGTGCGCCGCCGTCCACAGCGCCTGGATGCTATACATGGCGCTGCCGTCGCCAACGATCGCGACGACCGGGCGATCGGGCAGGGCGATGCTGATGCCGACCGCTCCCGCCATGGCGAAACCGATGCCGCCGGAGGCGAGGCCGTAGAAACCCTGATGGTCGCGCAGCGGCAGATAGTTGAGCAACTGGAAGGTGGAACTCAGGCCTTCTTCCACAACGACGACGTCACGCGGCACGGCCTCCGATAGTCGCATCATCAGTACCTTCGGATCCATCGGCCGGGCGCCTTCGAGTTTCGCCGTTTCTTCGCAGGCCTTTGCGCGCTTGACGCTCCAGTTGTTCTTCGCGATCTCCGCCAGTCGCGTTGCGGCAGTTGATTTTTGCACTGCGGTCATGCGCGAGCGCAACACCGTGGTCAGCGCGCGCAGGGTTTCTTTCACATTCGCATTAATCGCGATTTCCGTCGGATAGTTCTTGCCGAGTTCCCAGTCGCGTTCCGAAATCTGCACGATCGGCATGCCCTCGGGCAGCGCGTCGATCGGGTTATGCACAGACATGCGCAGCACGTCCGCGCCGAGGCAGACCAGCAGGTCGTGCGGTTGCAGCCAGGCGCGCACCTGCGTCTGGCTGCGCGTGAGTTGTCCCACGAAGGCCGGATGCTCGGACAGGAAGTGTGCGGCGTAGGGCACGGTCTGCTGCCACACGGCTGCGCCGAGGACTTCCGCGAGTTGCGCGGCTTCCTGCAACGCATCGCGCGCGGCCAGCTCGTGGCCGGCAATCAGCACCGGATTGCGCGCCGACAGCAGGCGATCGGCCAGCCGATCGAGCGCCGCGTCAGACGGACGCACTTCCGCATCCACGCGCGTAGGATGGCCGAGGTCGAGCGGCGCTTCCGCGTCGAGGATGTCGCCCGGCAGGCTGATGAACACCGGTCCGGTCGGCGGCGTCAGCGCGACCTTGACGGCACGATGCACGATGCGCGGCAGATCCTGCACGCGGGTCACGTCGACCGCCCACTTCACCATCGGTTGGGCGATCGGCACCAGCGGGTCGTACAACATCGGCTCCATGAGCCCGTGGCCCTGCTCCTGCTGGCCGGCGGTGATCAGCACCGGCGAACCGTAGAACTTGGCGTTGTAGAGCGCGCCCATGGCGTTGCCCAGGCCGGGCGCGACGTGCACGTTGCAGGCGGCCAGTTTGTTCGATGCGCGCGCATAACCATCGGCCATGCCGACTACGACCGATTCCTGCAATCCAAGCACATAGTCGATGGCCGACTGCTGTGACATCGCCTCCATGATGGCGAGTTCGGTGGTGCCTGGATTGCCAAACAAATGAGTCACGCCTTCCTGCTCGAGCAGTTTCATGAAGGCGGTGCGGCCGGTGAGGGTCGGCGGGAGCGGGGGGCGATCCATGAAGTCGGTGACTGGTGATTAGTGATTGGTAATTGGCGGGGCTATCGGATGCGCGTGCCGCAGTGCGGACAAGCGCGCGGACTCATGAAGTTTGCGCGGGTCGGGCCGAGCCCGCCGCACTTGTATTCGTTGAGCGTCTGGTAGGGCAGAACGCCGCAATTCGGGCAGCGATAGAGCACATGCAGCGCGCGCACGATACGCGCAACGGTAACGGCGACGATTCCGGCGGTCAGGATGGCCGCTGCCCACGACAGTTGTACCGGCATGTTCAGAATGCCGGCGACCATGGCCATCAGCACAATCGCTGCCGCGCAGACCAATAGCAGGCGACGGTTTATCCGCCAGATTTCCAGGCGGCGAATTTCGAAGGTCGGTACCCGGGCTTGATCCACGTGGAAGGGTGCGCAGAGTTGGGACGCGAGGAGTCCATTGTGCGGCGTCGGCGCCGCGTACTCAAGCCTTGCCGTTGCTCTGCGCCTTTGCCCAAACGAGGACGTTGGCGAATGATTTTTCCTCTGCATGCGTCTCGACGCTCGGTTCGAAACCCAGCGTGTCGAGCAGGCGCAACCACTGGTCGATCGGCCTGTGATACTGCTTCGGCAGGCCGCGCGCCGACAGGAGCGAGCCGAAACGGTCGGCAGCTTTGCCAAGCTGGAAGCGCCAGCCCGCCGAAATGTCCGCCACCCGCAGGACGAGCTGCCCGCCGCCACGCAGCGATTGCGCGACTCTTTCGAGCAACGAAATCTGAATGTCTGTTCCCAGATAATGCAGAACGTCGATCATGACGACGAAGTCCGCTTCCGGAAGCGGCGCATTGCGCAGATCGCCGGTGCGAATGGCCACGCGATCGCCCAGCGTAAGCTGGGCTCGCCGTATTGCCCTGCGCTCATATTCGATGCCGTGCAGTAGCAATTGCGAAGGCGGCGCAGCCCATCCGGAAGGCCATTGGCCGGAGTCGAACCGGGCCTGCGCCGCCAGCATGAGCGAGGCGAGCACGGCGTGGCCGCAGCCGAGGTCCAGCACTCGAGCCTGATCGGGAATGCGCCCCGTGCGCAGCAGCGAGAAAAATACCGGGTCGTGCCTGAGCTTGCTGCGCGCAAAATAATACGCATAACGACCCGCTGCCAGGTAAGGCCGGGAGGCTGCATCGATCAGGGCGTCGAACTCGGAATGCATCACTGCATCGCCTGCGGCAGGGACACCGGCTTAAGGCCGGCGGCGGCGATTCTCTCCAGCAATGCGGGCAGGACTTCGAGTACCAACGCGCGCCGATTGCGGACACGACGATCATGCAGCAACAGGATGTCGCCCGCGGAAAGGTTTCGGGTCAGGCGTTCCAGCACGACCGCGGGATCGCTGGCGACGGTGTCGAAGCCGCGCCGTGTCCAGGTGATGTAGCGCAAACCCAGGCGCGCGATTACCGGGTCGAGCAGCGGATTGCGGATTCCCATCGGCGAACGGAAGAATACGGGCGGGCGTCCGGCGATGCCGGCGATGATTTCCTGCGCCGCGCCGATGTCCTTGCGAAGTGCCGTCCACGCGAAGAATCCGTAGAAGTTCGAATGACTGCAACTGTGGTTCTCGATGCTGTGCCCGCGCCTGACGATTTCGCGGATCAAGCCCGCGTGAGCCGCGGCCTTGTCGCCGATCACGAAGAAGCTGGCCTTCGCGTGATGCGCATCGAGGATGTCGAGCACTTGGGGCGTAACGTCGGGATCCGGCCCATCATCGAAAGTAAGGGATATCTCGTTGCGGTTCACCGCAGCATCGGGCAGGCGCAACATGTTGTCGCCCAATGAACGGCTCTTCGGCCACAAGCCGATCAACGCGAGAACGACATGATTGAGCACCAGCGCGGCCAGAATCCATTGCCACGCGCGCGGCTGCATGAGCAGCGCGATCAGCGCCGCGATATGCACTACGGCGGAGAGCCGGAGCGCGACGCCGGGACGCCAGGCCCGCGGCTGGACCCCTCCGCTATCCGGAGAGGGATTCAGGTCGACGGTTTCCCCCATGAGTCGCGTAAGGTGACCGTGCGATTGAACACCGGCGCGCCGGGTTTGGAATCAGCGCGGTCCGCGCAGAAATAGCCGTGGCGCTCGAACTGGAAGCGCTCCTCGGGCTTTGCGTCCCGCAGCGCAGGTTCGCACCAGGTGTGAACGAGTTTTTTTGAGTCCGGATTCATGTCCAGCAGAAAATCGCGCTCCGCTCCGGGATGCGCAACGGCGAACAGGCGATCGTAAAGGCGCACGTCGGCTTTGTACGCGTGCCGTGCCGAGACCCAGTGGATGTTGCCCTTTACCTTGTAGGCATCGGCGCCTGGCGTGCCCGATTTGGAATCGGGCATCACTTCGCAGTGGACGGCGGTGATGTTACCCGCCGCGTCCTTGTCCGCGCCGGTGCACTTCACGACGAAACCGAATCGCAGTCGCACCTGGTTGCCGGGAAACAGACGGAAGTATCCCTTGCTGGGCGATTCCATGAAATCCTCGCGCTCGATCCACAGTTCGCGCGAGAACGGCATCGCGCGCTTTCCCCACTCCGGCTTCTGCGGGTGGTTGGGCGCTTCGCAGTTTTCTTCCCCGTCCGCCGGATAATTGTCGACGATCAACTTGACCGGATCGAGCACCGCCATGCGCCGCGGCGCGGTCTCGTTCAGCGTTTCGCGCATGCAGTCTTCCAGCACGCTCATGTCGATCCACGAGTCGGACTTCGACACTCCGATGCGATCGGCAAACAATCGAAAACCTTCCGGCATGAAGCCGCGGCGGCGCGAGCCGACCAGGGTAGGCATGCGCGGATCATCCCAGTCGTCGACGTGTTTTTCCTCGACGAGCTGGATCAGCTTGCGCTTGGAAAGCACGACATAGGACAGGTTCAGGCGCGCGAATTCGTACTGCTGTGGCAGCGGATAGGCAAGCAGGCCGAAGCTCGCCAGCTTTTGCAACACCCAGTCGTACAGGGGGCGGTGGTCTTCGAACTCCAGCGTGCACAGCGAGTGCGTGATGTTCTCCAGCGCGTCCGAGATGCAATGCGTGTAGTCGTACATCGGATACACGCACCATTTGTCGCCCGTGCGGTGGTGGTGCGCATGGCGGATGCGGTAGATCACCGGGTCGCGCAGATTGATGTTCGGCGACGACATGTCGATCTTGAGGCGCAACACGTGCGCGCCGTCCGGGAATTCGCCGGCCTTCATGCGGCCGAACAGATCCAGGTTCTCGTAGCGCGAACGTTCGCGGTAAGGGCTGGACTTGCCAGCTTCGGTCAGCGTGCCGCGGTATTCGCGCATCTCGTCGGCGGACAGGCTGTCGACGTAAGCCAGGTCGTGCTGGATGAAAGCCTCGGCGAAATCATAGAGTGTGTCGAAATAGTCGGACGCGTAATAAAGATTCTCGCGCCAGTCGAAGCCCAGCCATTTCACTGCATCCAGGATCGAGTCGACGTACTCCGTGTCCTCGGTAACCGGATTGGTATCGTCGAAGCGCATGTGGCAGCGCCCGTCGTACTGCAGCGCCACGCCGAAGTTCAGGCAGATCGATTTGGCGTGCCCGTAATGCAAATAGCCGTTCGGTTCGGGCGGAAAGCGCGTACGGATCTTTGCCGGATCGGGTGGCGCGGGCGCCTGGACCGCTGCCGGACCGGGCTTGCCGCTCCAGGTGCGCGCGGCGTTCTTGCCCTGCGCGAGGTCGGCTTCGATGATGTTGCGGATGAAATTGGTGACTTGGGCGGCGGAATGCGGCTGCGCCTTATCGCCGGTTGCTGGTTTGTTCACGCTGGCTGACGGAGTAATGAAAATGAGGCAGGTGCAATCTTAATGCCTCGCAGGCCATTCGTGGGCGGAAACTGGGGTTTCCGGAGGTAAACCGATTTTCACCACAGAGATACCGATCGAAAGGTTTCGTTTCGGTTTAACCCCGTTCCCGGGAAACGTCCGTTTACAGCAGGGCAACCCACCCAACCGGAAAGGAATCCCATGCTTGTCCGCCGCCTGCGCGCCCCGTTTGCCCTGCTGGCTTTAGCTGCTACCTTCGCTGCCTTTGCCGCGGAAGACGGCACCCATGCCATTACCATCTACAGCACCGCGAGCCCCGGCTCGATTTCGCCGGACCAGTATCGAAACGGCGGAGGGGGCGGCAACTTGCCCGGCTATGCGACTGTACGCCACGAACGCGACATCCCGCTCAGCGCGGGACGCAACACGATCCGTTTCACCGACGTAGCCGGGCTGATCGACCCGACCACCGTGTCGTTTTCGTCGTTGACCGATCCCGCGGGCACGCGGGTCATGGAGCAAAACTTCCAGTTCGACCTGGTCAGCCCGGAAAAATTGCTGACGCGATTCATCGATCGCGACATTGCGGTCGAGCGCATGGTTGGCAACAAGATCGAGACCCTGGAAGGCAAGCTGCTCGCGACCCAGGGCGGCATGGTCATCCGGGAGGCGGACGGCTCGGTGCGTACGCTGCCATACAACGCCGGCGTGAAACTGCCTTCGCTGCCCGGCGGCCTGATCACGCGGCCGACCCTGGTGTGGGACGTGATTACCGGCAAGGCCGGCACGCACAAGACGCGCGTGGCGTACCAGACAACCGGCATCACCTGGTGGGCGGACTACAATCTGACGTTCGCTGAAGGCAAAGACGCCAACTCCTGCAAGCTCGACATCGGCGCCTGGGTCAGCATCCTCAACCAGTCGGGCGGCAGTTATCCCGACGCGAAAATAAAACTGGTGGCCGGTGATGTGCATCGGGCCGAACACACTGGACAGATGGTGCCCATGGCGGCAAAGGCGATGCGAAGCGAAGTGGTCGATGAGGCGCGCGGATTCGAGGAAAAATCCTTCTTCGAGTATCACCTTTATACCCTCGGGCGGCCGAGTTCTCTGCCGGACAATTCCACCAAGCAAATCGAATTGTTTGCGAAGGTAGCCGGCGTGGCTTGCGAAAAGACCCTGGTCTATTACGGCCAGGCCGGCCAATGGTACGGCGCAGGGCCGATGACCGACCGCAATTACGGCATCACCGGCAATAAAAAAGTCGATACCTATCTTTCATTCAGGAACCGTTCCGAAGACGGCATGGGCGTGCCGCTGCCGTCCGGGCGCGTACGCGTCGCGAAGCTGGACACTGCGGACGGCAGCCTGGAATTCATCGGCGAGGATCGCATCGACCACACGCCGAAGAACGAAACGGTCCAACTCAAGCTCGGCAGCGCCTTCGATGTCGTCGGCGAACGCAAGCAGGTCGACTTCAAAGTGGACTCGAATCGAAATACCATGACCGAGGAAATCGAGGTCAGGATCCGCAACCGCAAGAACGAATCCGTGCGAGTGGTCGTGAAGGAGAACCTTTACCGCTGGACGAACTGGAAGATCACGCAGACCAGTCAGTCGTTCGAGAAGCAGGATTCGCGGACGGTTTACTTTCCGGTCACCGTTGCGGCAGACGGCGAGGCAGTGGTGCGCTATGCGGTTCGGTATACGTGGTGACCCATCCACCATAGAACCCGCCCTCTTGCGCCCTCACGCGCTCGCCGTCGACGAAGCAAGCGACGCGCCCCGGGTAAACGCAGAAGCACTCCGCGATCGCCTCGTAGGGCGCCTTTGGCGACGGGTACGTCCAGGCGACACCCTCCAGCTTCAGATCGCCGCAGAGGATGGACCAGTAGCGCGCGCTGCCCTTCCATTCGCAGTGAGAACTTCCCATCCGAGGCGCCTCTACCAGCAGGTCGAGGCGCGCGTCTGCGAACGGGAGGTAAAACGTTGGCGGGCTCGCTGTCTCGAGCATGCGCAGGGTGCGAAGCGTTCGGATAATCTCCACGTCGCCCACCCGTACCACCACCTCGCGCGCGTCCGGGACGAGACGCGGCGGACGCGGGTAGTCCCATACCGATTCCTGGCCGGGGCCGGGAGACTCGGCA
>JAYVMZ010000047.1:0-15255 GCA_043758735.1 Betaproteobacteria bacterium | reverse complement strand
GCGAGCTTCACGACCGACCTCAACGCCTTGGCCGATTGGCTGCAGACCTGCGGCGTGGACACCGTCGCGATGGAATCCACCGGCGTGTACTGGATCCCTTTGTTCGAGTTGCTGGAGTCGCGCGGCTTCACCGTGCTGCTGGTCAACGCGCGTCACGTGAAGAACGTCTCGGGGCGCAAGTCCGACGTGCTGGACTGCCAGTGGTTGCAGCAACTCATGACCTACGGGCTGCTCAGCGGCGCGTTTCGCCCGGCCGAGCAGGTCTGTGTGCTGCGCTCGCTGTGGCGCCAGCGCGGCATGCTGCTGCGCAGCCAGGGCCGGCATGTGCAGCACATGCAGAAGGCGCTGACCCAGATGAACATCCAACTCACCAACGTCCTCGCCGACATCGTGGGCGAGTCGGGCCAGAAGATCCTGCGCGCCATCGTGGCCGGCGAGCGTGACGGCCTGGTGCTGGGCGCGATGAAGAACGTGCGCGTGCGTGCCAGCGTCGAGGAGATCGCCAAGAGCCTGCAGGGCAACTGGCGGGCCGAACACTTGTTCGCGCTCAAGCAGGCACTGGGCGCATTCGACTTCGTCGGCACACAGCTCGCCGAGTGCGACCGCGAGATCGAGCAGCAATTGCAGAGCCTGAAGGTTCACGATGGTGACCCGGCCAAGGGCAAAAAGCGCGGTCGTGCCCGCAATGCGCCCAAGTTCGATCTGCGCACACAGCTGTTCCAGATGTGCGGCGTGGACCTCACGCGCATCGATGGTGTGGACGTCACCACCGCGCTGGCCGTCGTCTCCGAGGTCGGCGCGGACATGGCCAAGTTCCCCACCGTCAAGCACTTCACCTCCTGGCTGGGCTTGTGTCCGGGCACCAAGATCACCGGCGGCAAGGTCCTGAGCGGCAAGACCAAGCGCTGCGTGAACCGCGCCGCTCAGGCCTTGCGCCTGGCTGCCGCGGCGCTGCGCAGCAGTAAGTCGGCTCTGGGCGCGTACTTCCGCCGTCTGTGCTCACGCATGGACAAACCCAAGGCCGTCACCGCAGCCGCTCACAAGCTGGCGCGGCTGATCTACACGATGCTGACCAAGGGCGAGGAGTACACCGACCAAGGCCAGGACTACTACGAGGAGCGCTATCGCGAACGCGTGCTGCGGGCTCTCTCGCAACGCGCCGCCAAGCTCGGAATGCAGATGGTCCCCATCGGACAACCGGCTTGAAACCCTCATCGCTGATCAGTCACTTGGAAGGAGTTTCTTGAGAGGTCTTTTCACTTTTTTTCGAGACACTGGCCCAAAGTAGGCCGCAGACAAAACCAGCACCAATGATCCAGCCTCCAATCGAAGCTCGATCTACACTTTCCGGCAAGAGCCACCAGGCAATGCCAGCGGCTATGAAACCAGCGACTGTTCCTATTACTGGCGCGGGAGTGAATAGTATGTCGAGTAAATCAAGCATGGTGCGTTCTCGCAGACCTAACGCTGCCCTTGAGGGGCGCGGGCCACCAAAATATCTGGAAACGGTGCGCCGTCCCACCGCGTCCCCTCGAAGGCGCGATGATCGATCCAAAAGTCATGCTTCAGACTCATACCCCGTTGGAAATACGGCCCCTCGCTCAGACTCATACCATATTGGAATAGACTAGGCCGTGCAGATCATTCCCGTTTTGGGTATGATCCTTCCCGATATGGGAAAGAAACCGGCTGCACCGATTCCGACAATTGCCCCGACGGGGCTCGCCGATGCGCTCTTCACGCCGGTACAGCAACGAGTGCTGGGCCTGTTGTTCGGCCAGCCCGATCGGCGTTTTCAAAGCGGCGAGTTGATCCGGCTGGCCGCCTCCGGTACCGGCGCGGCGCACCGGCTGCTCACCCGGCTCGCGAAGGCCGGCCTCGTGACGGCAGATCGCCTGGGCAACCAGAAGTATTACTGCGCCAACCGCGCAAGTCCCGTTTTCGCGGAAATGCATGGGCTCATCGTCAAGACTTCCGGTCTCGTCGCCCCGCTGCGCGCGGCACTGGGGTCGCTCGCGGAGCGCATCAGGGTGGCCTTCGTGTACGGCTCGATCGCCAAGGGGACGGATACCGCGGCGAGCGACATCGACTTGATGATGATCGCCGACGGTCTGGACTACGCGGACGTCTATGGCGCGTTGCAGCCGGCAGAGGCGGCGCTGGGCCGCACCGTCAACCCCAACGTGATGAGCTGGACCGAGTGGCGACGCAAGCGCGGCGAGGCAGGGTTCGTCGCGCGCGTGGCGGCGCAGCCGCGGCTGTTCGTGATCGGGTCGGACGATGAGCTCGCCTGAGCTCGACAACCTCGTCGCCATCCGGCCGAGTACGAGGGGCATCTCGAACAAGACGATCGGTTGCTGGCCGAACTGATCGTCACGGCCTGCGAACTGCGGGATGTACTGCGTTCGCGCGGATCATAAATGAGGTCAGCGGGAACGGCGCTTTGCCCATCACGACCGGCGTATTGCGCATCTCGAATCGCGCTTATTGAAACCGATGGCTGGTTTCAGGTTCCGCGGGATGTTCAAGTCTTGCAATGTAGCAGTGCGAGGAGACCTTGCTATATTGCAGGACCCTATTGCACGGTATGACCCCATTGCACGGTACGTGGGGCGAAGAGAAGGATGAATGAAGAAGTATGAAGGACCCGATGAAACCCATCTTCACCGAACGCCAAGGGCAGTTCCTCGCCTATATCCATCAATACAGCCTGGTGAACGGCTGCGCTCCTGCGGAGGCCGATATGCAGCGGTTTTTCCAGATCACGCCGCCGAGCGTGCATTCGATGGTGCTTACGCTTGAACGGCGCGCATTGATTCGTCGCGTGCCGGGGCAGGCGCGCAGTATCACGCTCACCGTTTCGCCTGAATCCCTGCCGCCTTTGCAACGCATCCAACCCACTCCTCGCCAGCGATGAAAACCACCACCAAGAGACCCGCCGGCTGGAGCGCCATCCGTCTACCGCTCACCACTTTGGAGAAACCCGCGCTGCTCGCCCTCATCAAGGAACTTTACGATGCCGCAGCGGTGAACCGCGACTTGCTCCACGCCCGCTTACTGGCGGGAGCGAACGACGGTGAACTGTTGGAAAAATATCGCAGCAAGATCGTGGGCAGTTCTTTCCCGCCCGCGGCTTCGGCAAACTGAAGCTGGGCGAGGCGCGCAAGGCGATCCACGACTACCGCAAGGCCACGGGCAACATCCCCGGCACCGCGGAACTCCTTATGGCCTGTGTCGAGAACGGCACGCGCTTCACTCACGAGTATGGCGACATCGACGAGCGGTTCTACAACAGCATCGAATCCGCCCTGGCCGAACTGGCGACCCTGCTGCGCGGCGACGCGCGGGGCTTGTATTCGCAGTTCGCGCAACGGCTGGCGACGGTCGAGCAGATGTCCGACGGCATCGGCTGGGGCTTTCACGATTCCATTGCCGACGTCGTCGGCAGCCTGGAGGAGGAACTCCGCGGCTCCTGACGGGCATTGCCCGTGGTCGTGAGTGGATTCCACATCCAAGTGCAACACCTGGAGGCTATGAAAGCGAAGGGGACACGAAGTAAGAGTATGCTTGCAACGGAGACTTGGAGACATTGCAATGAAGCGCTTTGACCGCATTACGTCGAATCCAAACATCCTTGACGGACAGCCCACGATACGCGGCATGCGATTGACTGTACGCCGTGTAATCGAAGAGCTCGCGATCTATCCGAAGTGGGACGACCTCATCACCGAGTATCCGGAACTGGAACCTGAGGACATCCGCCAGGCGCTGGAATTCGCCGCCAATAACCTGGACGACAAGATCATTCCGCTGGAAACAGCTTGATCCGGCTTTTGCTCGACCAGGGCTTGCCGCGATCGACCGGGAAGCACCTTTCTCCGGCTGATTGGGATGTTGTTCATGTTGGCGAGATCGGCATGAGCACCTCCAGCGACAGAGAAATTCTTGAAGCGGGACGCCACGACAACAGGGTGTGCGTGACATTGGACGCGGATTTCCACGCCTTGCTCGCAACGACTTACGCCTCAACCCCTTCTACCGTTCGAATCCGCAGGGTGGGTCTTGATGCTCGATCTCTGGCGGAGCTCCTGAAGACAATCTGGCCGAGGATTGTTCAAGCCGTGGATGGGGGCGCCATGGTTACCGTAACCGAACGTTCCGTTCGTGTTCGCCGCCTTCCGATCTCCAGGAAGTAGGCATTCCTCCGGCGGCGAGCTTTCCGGCATGGGGTCTACCATCGAAATTATGCGGCTGACGGTGTCCTGTCGGAGGCGTAGGATAAGTCTCTGACGGGGAGACAAAGGAAGAGGTTCCTGCGCTCATTCGTGAGGCCATCGAGTTTCATATCGAAGGCCTGAGGCAGGACGGGCAGCCGATTCCTGCTTCCGCGTCGACAAGTGAGCTCGTGGAAGTGGAAGCCGCATAACACCGCGATCTGCCCATCAAAACGCATAGCAGAAAACGCGCATAACGCAAAGGATCAGTTCTTTGCTTTATAGCCGCCCTGATTCACATATAAAACTGACCTCGCGCTGCCGGAAAGGGAGTCAGTGAATCTCCGGCTCCGGGATCGGCGCGATGCCTTCCAGGAAATCAGAATCGCAGCCCTTGCCGGCCTGTGACACGCGCTGCGAGAAGATCCTGCCGTAGCCGCGCGCTGGAATTTTTCTCCCTGGGTTTCCATGCCGCCTTGCGCTTCGCTGAACTTGAACGCGAAGACGCTGGCTTGACAGTCGTATCCGATCGGATACACTCGGCAAGTGCATACCGTCCTTCAGACGCAGGAATTCCAAGACTGGCTGGACGCCCTTCGGGACAGGCGCGCGCAGGCACGGATTGCCGCACGAGTCCGTTGGCGGAGGCGGGCAATCTCGGCGACTGGAAGTCCGTTGGCGGCGAGGTGTCCGACATGAGAATCGCTTTCGGACCCGGCTATCGCCTGTATTTCACGCGGCGCGGGAGCATCGTCATCATCATGCTGGCAGGTGGCGACAAGTCCACGCAGTCGAAGGACATCAGGCATGCACGGAAACTACTTGAGGAACTGGATCTATGAGCAAGTCCAAAGACAAGGCAAAGTTGCTTCCTTTCGATGCCGCGAGGTATCTCACGGACGACGTGGCGATTGCGGAGTATGTGACGGCCGTCCTCGAGGCCGACGATCCGGACCTGCTGCTGCTCGCCTTGGGGGATATCGCCCGGGCAAGGGGTATGGCCGAGGTGGCCAGGGAGGCAGGTCTGGGCCGGGAGAGCCTTTACAAGGCGCTGGCGCCCGGTGCGAAGCCGCGCTTCGACACCGTGCTCAAGGTTGCCCGTGCCCTGGGTGTTCGCTTGTCGGCGCGTCCGATCTGAATGGCACCACTGGTGCGGAAAGACCAATGATGGTGAGGAAGCGTGTCTCGCATCGGGCTGGTCAAGCGAGCAACTGCCGCGCCACCGTTCGAATCGCCTGCCAGAGCTGCGCCCTGGTGACACCGTCGACGCTCAATGCGGTCATGCAACCCTCCAGCTGTCCGCGCCGCGTTTCCAGCCCATCCACTGCCTGCGACAGCGAGCTGCGCACCGATTTGCCGTAAGCACCCTCCGCCTTCACGCAGGCGGCCTCCAGAAGCCGCCTATCCGCGCGCATCATCGCCAGGTCGATCAGGTCGCGGCTGTACACCGAGTCATCGGCCCACCGGTCCGCATTGGCGAGCAGCTTTTCCGCCGCCAGGTCGATGGGGGCAAGGGTTTGTATTCCGCAGACACGGTCGCCATCGTCCGGCGCCGCCAGATCGATTCGCGCCTCTAGAATGATCTCGAACTTGATCGTGGATTCGCCCGAGCGAACCTGCGTTCGGATGCCGTATTGGTCCGCGCGAACCTCCCGCGCAAGTTTGACTTCGATGCCCGCGCGCGCGATCGGCAGGAAGCCGCGCACGTGTCCGAGGAGCTGGCGCAGATCGCGATAACCCGCCAGGTCGGAAACCACGAAATCGATGTCCATGGACTCGCGATATTCGCCATACCGCAGCGCCATGGCTGTGCCGCCGCCGAAGTAGCAATGGCGCTGCGACAAGGCTGGCGCATCGAGCGCCTGCAACACGAGCGCGACGTCGCGGTGATGCGGGCGCTCAAACAAGCAGGCGCCCTCCGCTAAGTTCGCGCGAAAGGGCATCGATCAGCGCTGCTTCGTCGTCGGAAAGGGCGGCGCGATCCAGATGGCGCCAGTTGCGTTCGTACAGGTCCAGCGCGTCCTGCGGTGAGACTTCGTCCACGTCGTGCAACTGCCAGGCGAGCTTCTTCAACTGCGGAAAGTCGCGAAGCCGGATCTTCTTCGGCAGCTTTGTCGTGCCGGACGCAGCCTTTGCGTCGAGCAAGTCGAAGGTCAGGCCCAGAGCGGTAGTAACAGCGACCCAGGCGCCGACGGCTACGGTAGGCTCGCCGCGCTCGATGCGATGCAGCGTGACGCGCGAGATGCCCGCCGCCTGGGCCGCCGCAACGGCGGTCACCCGCTGGCGCTTGCGGGCAGTGCGAATACGCTCCCCCAGAAGCGCAAGACGCTTCTGGTCGGCGGACGCAATGGGCGGGGCGGTGGCAGGCATTATGTTGCTCATGGTAGACAAAACGGCGTATTTGTCAACTATGAGAAACAAAATCACTGGCCGTGTTCCACTGTGATCCCAATGAGCCTCGTGGGGAATCCCAAGCCTTACCTTGTATTGGTCGCGATTCCACCTGACAGCACCTGTCAGGTCGAATATTGATTCGACCCCTGCTGCGGAACCACGGAGGCCACGGAGCGCACGGAGAAAGAGCCGGACCTGGACATGGCAACCAGACTCGGCGACGGTTGCCTCAATGCCGGAGCATCCGTGATTCCTTTCTCCGTTGAACAGCCCCAACCTAAGCTAAGACGGAGAAAGCACAGGAAAACTTTGCCGCAATCTACGGTTTTCCTCCGTGTCCTCCGTGGTGAGGATTGGTTTAATCCGCCCTTGGCCGTGAGCGTCAGTGAATCTCCGGCTCGGGTGTCGGTGCGGTGCCTTCGAGGAAATCAAAGTCGCAGCCTTTGTCCGCCTGTGCAAGCTAAAGAACGGACCCCCTCCCTGCTCCCTGCTCCCTGCACGTCCCGATTGATCGTTGATGGGCAAGAACGTCTCACGTCGCTCTTGCCGCATTCCGCTGTCCCTACCTTGGGTACCAGAGTGCAATGGATCCCGTGTTCTCGGGATTGCGTTCAAGCTCCCTGGGCTCCGGCCGATAGACTTTCGCAATGAAGGGCGGCTTCTGAGCGTCGAGGAACGCTTCGATTCCGGGAAGCGTCCTGACGAAGTTCTGGGCCAGGGCCGGAAAGGGTGTCTTGCCGACGACTACCAGCAAGGCGACGCGAAAGCGCTCGACTGCCGCCAGCTCGTTGGGCGTGTAGCGGATGCGCTCGTTGTGGGTTACCGCGATCCGATTCCCGGTGCCGCAGTATTCCAGCCACTGCTCGTCCGGGCCGTCCGGCGGAAAGAGATCGTGATGCCGTTCGACCGCCAGTCCGGCGGCGGTGAGAATTTCGGGAAAGCGTTTACCCAGGTCGCGGTCTGTGAAGTAGACCCGGCTCAAGCCGCGCGCTCGTAGACAACCGCCTGTTCGACCTCTTCGATCGTAAGGCCGTAGTCATCGGCGAGGTCGGCCACGCATTCGCCCGCGTCGATACGTTCGGCGATGACGCCGGTAGATACACCGGCGCGCAGCACAATCGGACGTCCGAATGCGATTTTCGGATCGATGGCTATGGGCCGCTGCTCCGAATCACCTGAAACAAAAGGGTAGAGCCGTACCGGAAACTGCCATTCGTCCCACTCCACCCGCTTGAGGTGCTCCTCGAACAGTTTCCGCATGGCCAGTTGGCCCGATCCCGACAGTTCGGTCAGTTCGCCGTACTTTCGCAGGAAAAGTTTACCCGCTTCGGTTTCCAGGTCCTTGCGCAGCAGCAGGCGTTCGATGTTCTCGGACTTCTCGGCATAGCGCAGGGCTTCGCGGACGGCCTTGATCGACACCGCGTGCTCGGTTCGCAGCGAGCGCAGCACATGGGCCTCGATCAGGTTCCAGAAGGACAGCAGCAAGGGCTGCTTTTTCGGCGGATGGATGAGCGGCCGGGAGTGACCGACGCCATCACCCTTGGGATACGGACGCCCGATGACCCACGAGCGCAGCGTGGCCGCCGGCAGCTTCAGGTAGCGCGAGGCTTCAGCCGCCGCATACGCCGGCTGATTACGAAGATCGATGGTCGTGGCGGACTCGTTGGCGTTCATGGACCTGTAAAGAGGGTGGATTGCTGGCGCTATTTTGACCCGTCCAGGCCGTCCAGTCACCCTCTCGCTTGGTGGAGACGGGTCGGCGCTGCTCCGTCGTCAGCTCGCCGGCGGTGCCGTGATGGCTTTTCGAATCCCCACCAGCGGCGCGTTGTCGTCGAACCGTGCGCCCTCTGTCGTGAGCTTCACGCCCAGCCGCCGCCAGAGCGCTTCCAGGTCAGGGGTGACCGGGGTCGCGCGCATCTCGTCGTAGAGTTCGAGCAGGACGTTCGATCCCGTCGCCTTGTCGCCGATCGCAAGCGTGCGGCGCACGTCCCACGAGACTTCGACATTGCCGCCGACGGCCACGATCGCGCGCAACGCGTCCTGCAGGCCCATGCGATTGGACGTGCGTTCGCGGATGCGCACGTCGGCGACTAAATAGAACAGCGCCCCTCCCCAGTAGGTGCGGCCCCAGGTGTGCGTGTTGTCGAGTCCGCGGTCGCCGGCGTCCGGCAGGCCTTTGGGCATGTCGCGCAGCATGTCGTGCCAGATCTGTTCCGCGGTGAGCTGGCCGACCTGCACGCGCGCGATCGGTTCGACGTAAGTTGCAAGGCCTTCCTCCAGCCAGGCATGCTGATCGCCGAATTCGGGCATCGCGAGGTGGACCATTTCGTGCGTCATGATCCAGTCGCGCTTCAAGTCGGCGTTATCGCTGTAGCGCCCTACGCCCACGCGGATCAGCGCGCCGTTGTAGGCATAGGTCGTACCCGAATGCGCGCCGCGACCCTCCCCGGCTTCGATGCGGATGCGCACGTGCCGGACCGGAAACCGGCCGTAGTAACTTTGTACCGCACTAGCCGATGCGGCGATCCATTCGCGCACTTCGTTACGATCCATCGCGGCGGCGTCGCCCGTGTAAATGATTTCGATGGTGGCATCGGCCAGTTTGATCTCGCTGTTCGCAGGCGACGCTCCGGATTTTTCGGCGGCGGCGGCGAAGGACATCCCACTGGCGAAGAGGGCCAGTAACAATACGCAACAGCGGAGTGTCTGCATCATGTTAATGGATCTCCGGTTCGGGGATGGGCGCCGTTCCTTCCAGAAAATCGAAATCGCAGCCCTTGTCGGCCTGCGAGACGTGCTGCGAAAAGATCTTGCCGTACCCGCGCGCGTATTTTTTCGCCTTAGGTTTCCAGACCTCGCGGCGCCCTGCAAGTTCCTCGTCGCTTATCTTGAGCGTCAACTTTCTGGCCGGTACATCGAGTTCGACGATGTCGCCGGTCCGGACCAGCGCGAGCGGTCCACCAATCCATGACTCGGGCGACACATGCAGCACGCAGGTGCCGTAGCTGGTTCCGCTCATGCGCGCATCGGAAATGCGCACCATGTCGCGCACGCCCTGCTTGAGCAATTTCTTCGGAATCGGCAGCATTCCCCACTCCGGCATCCCCGGACCGCCGAGTGGCCCGGCGTTACGCAGGACCAGCACGGAGTCGGCATCCACGTCCAGATTCGGGTCGTCGAGGCGCGCGGCCATGTCGTTGTAGTCGTCGAACACCATTGCGCGGCCGGCGTGTTGGAGCAGCTTCGGGTCGGCCGCAGTGGATTTGATGACAGCGCCGTCAGGAGCGAGATTGCCACGCAGGACGATCAGCCCGCCTTCGGGCTGCATTGGATTGTCCGGCGTGCGGATCACGTCGGCGTTATGGATTTTCGCACCGGCAATGTTTTCGCCCAGCGTTTTACCGGTACAGGTCAGTTCATCCACGTCGAGCAATCCGCGCATGCCTTCGAGCATGCCGGACAGCCCGCCGGCGTAATAGAAATCCTCCATCAGGTATTTGCCCGAAGGGCGCATGTTCACCAGATAAGGCGTGCGCTGGCCGATCTGCTCGAAGCGCTCGAGCGGTATGGCGATGCCGGCGCGGCCGGCCATGGCGATCACGTGGATCAACCCGTTGGTGGAACCGCCCAGCGCCATCAGCACCCTGATCGCGTTGTCGAAGGATTTTTCGGTCAGGATGTCGCGCGGCTTGAGATCCTCCCAGACCATCTCGACGATGCGCCGCCCGCTGAATTCGGCCATGCGGCTGTGATTCGAATCCACCGCGGGAATCGTCGATGAATTCGGCAGGCTGAACCCGAGCGTCTCCGCAACGCCCGTCATCGTCGACGCCGTGCCCATGGTCATGCAGGTGCCTGCCGAACGCGCGATGCCTTCCTCGATCTGCGTCCAGTCGCGTTCGGTAATGTTGCCGGCGCGCAATTCGTCCCAGTATTTCCAGACGTCTGAACCGGAGCCCAGCGTCTTGCCCTGCCAGTTGCCGCGCAACATCGGCCCCGCCGGCATGAAGATCGCCGGCACATTCATGCTGATCGCTCCCATCAGCAGGCCTGGCGTGGTCTTGTCGCAACCGCCCATGAGTACGCAGCCATCCACCGGATAGGAGCGCAGCAACTCCTCGGTTTCCATGGCGAGAAAGTTGCGATACATCATCGTGCTTGGTTTCTGGAACACTTCCGCGAGCGCGACGGCCGGCATTTCCAGCGGGTAGCCCCCGGCCTGCCAGACGCCGCGCTTGACCTCCTCGGCGCGCTGCCGGAAATGCGAGTGGCAGTTGTTGATGTCGCTCCAGGTATTGATGATGGCGATGACCGGCTTGCCCTTGTAGTCCTGGTGCGAGTGGCCCATCTGCAGCGTGCGCGAACGGTGCCCGAAGGAACGCAGGTCCTGTGCACCGTACCAGCGGTGGCTGCGCAACTCTTCGGGTTTTTTTCTGTTGGCCATGCTCCTCCCGGCTCCATGCTTGTGTGGATGAACGGGATGCAAGCGTACAACAGGCGCGCTGCGCGGCATAGGCGCAGGTGAACCGTACCGGACAGACGGGCCCGGGGGAACTACTTGACGGGAAGTGGAGAAAGACTGGTCAGCAATTCGGCTTCCGCCTCCAACCAGTCCTGCTCGGGCGAACCACCGGCAAAGCCGCGCGCCTCGGCGCGGAAGTAAGCCGCCGTGGCAACCATTCGCTGCCATTCGCTCGAGCCCAATACTGGCCCGTCGGTTTTGCGGATGGTGGTTTTCCGGGTCCTCGGCGAAGTGACCTTTGGTGCTTCGGCCATGGTTGTGGGCGGTGCTTTGCGGAGGCTGCCGCGGGATTTTCCGGATTGGGTGCTTGCCATGATCTATCCCCTTTCTGGCATCGATGTGCCGGGGGGTTCCGGCACCGGTTGCCTTCTGCAAGAACTGCCTATGCAAAATCAGGGCCAAGCGGCAAAAAACCCGGCAAGAACATTCGGAACGCAGCGCACGCGCCGTTTTCCGGCTGCTGATTGCGGAATTGTCGCTCTGGCGAACGCTGGCCATGCACTCTTCCGGACAGGAATTTCAGGCCGGCGCATCATGACTGTGCGCCGGCTCCGCAGCCCGGACTACACCTCGCGGCTGAAATGGCCGAGGAAGGCCTTCAACCGGTCGGATTGCGGACTGCTGAGAATCTGCTGCGGCGTGCCCTGTTCGACGATCATGCCCTGGTCCATGAATGCGATGCGTTTGCCCACTTCACGCGCAAAGCGCATCTCTTGTGTGACGACGAGCATGGTCATGCCACTGCGGACCACGTTGTCCGCCGATCACCGCGCCAGCGTCGGCCATCGCGGCGCTATCCGCCATCGCGCCCGAGGGCGACCGGCCGCTGCGCGACCAGCTCGACATCGACTCCTTCGATTTCCTCAACGTCGTCATCCGGCTCCACGACAAGCTCGGCGTCGACGTGCCCGAGGCCGACTACCAGAAACTGGCGACACTCGACGCAGCGATCGATTACCTCGCGTCCCGGCTCGGCGCTTCCTGACGACGCAGCGCGCGCGGTGAATGCACGCAGGACAAATCGACCAAGAGGAGCGTCACCATGGCAGCGCCTATGTGCTGAACCACGACAAAAGGTTCGCCGTGGTCAAGGAACTTCGTCCGATCCCAGAAGAGATGAAGCAGGCAGGAAAACTGTCAAGGCGCTGTTCTGCAGCAGCGGTCGTGGCGTCCGACCGGAGCATCACGCTAATCTCCGTGCACCTCAACGCAGACGATGTTCGGTATGGCGCTGGTCGAGGAAAGTTCTTTACAGCCGGACGTTTTCGTCCGAGAATGCCGCATGACGGGCAACGAGTTCATTCGCAAGGTGAAGGCGCTCGGCAAAGCGCGGAATGTGCCGGTTGTGCTGAACGCCTCTCGGGGCAAGGGAAGCCATCAGACCCTCTACTTCGGCAGTGCATTTACCGTCGTTCGAAACCTGAAGGACGAGCTGAAGACAGGCACGTTCCACGCGATGTGCGCTCAGCTCGGGATCAAAGCCAAAGACTTATGAAAGGTTTTCCATGAATCGCTTCCAGTATCCAGTGTTGCTCACGCCGGCAGACGAAGGCGGGTATGTCGTGACCTGCCGGGATCTACCGCAGTTGGTGACGCAGGGAGAGACCGTACAGGACTCACTTGAGCAGGCGTCAGACGCCATGGACGAGGTCTTTGCGACGTACCTGATCGAGGGTATCGATTTTCCGGCGCCGAGCAAGGCCAGACGGCGGGAACATCTCGTTTCTCCACCGGCCGGGACCGTGGCGAAGGCTGCACTTTACGTCGCAATGCGGCAGGCGGGAATCAACAAGGTGCAGTTGGCGAAGCGGCTCGGCGTCGACGAGAAGGAAGTTCGCCGCCTGCTCGATCCTCACTACGGATCAAAGCTGCCGCGAATTGCGCAGGCAATCAGTCTGCTCGGGCAACGTCTCGTGATTGGCGTCGAGTCGGCGTGAACGACGCCACGCGGCCAGAAGCGGTCTGAGCGATTTTCGCTCGATACCGGCCGTTCAACTGCGTATCCGGCCACAACTGGACCTTCGGCATCGCGCTTCAAACAGTATCTGTCCTACTTGCGCAGGCCGCTGCGCGACCAGCTCGACATCGACTCCTTCGATTTTCTCAACGTCGTCATCCGGCTCCACGACAAGCTCGGGGTCGACCTGCCCGAGGCCGACTACCAGAAACTGGCGACACTCGACGCAGCGATCGATTACCTCGCGTCCCAGCTCGGCGCTTCCTGATCGCGCGGCTGGGGCAATCCGTAGAGCCCTATTCGGCAGAAGCTGGGAATTGATCTGACTACTAGTCACGAACTTCCAGAAACGTCCATCACGCGCCAATCGCGCAGTGCTAACCTAGGCTTTTATTCCAGAGGGCGGGAGGGAGAACTTCAGCAATCCTTCCGAACGTGCCTTGCACAATTTACAGGCACCTCCCGCAGCCCTGTGTCCTCCAGGAGCCGGGTTGCGGGGTCTCTTGTGGATGTGTATCTAACCGCCAAAGAGTGAGTGATATACTTCAAAGGTTCTCCCATACCGCGTTCAAAAATGGTCGCAATACAACATTTGAATAACGCGCCAGTAGTCGAAGGCTTGGTCGATTTTCGCGTCCGCCCTTCCGATGGCATTCAATTCAGCTCCCTCGAACCATTATGGGAAGCTGTTAAACCGCAGTATCCTGTCCGCCGAGAGTCCAAGAGATTCCAGACCAGCATTCAGATCAAGGATGACACTGAGATTCAGCAAGCCGTTGCCTCGGAAATTATTGGATACCGCTTCGAAAAGACAGATGGAAAATCCATTATCCAAGTCCAGTTAGATGGCTTTTCTTTCAGCCGACTCGCCCCCTACGATTCGTGGGATGCACTAGTTAGTGAAGCTCGCACTTTTTGGGCGGAATACCGGCGAATAGTGAAGCCGGCGCGCATAACTAGGGTTGCGACAAGGTTTATTAATCGAATTGAGCTCCCATTCAAAGGGGAGGTAGATTTCGATGATTATTTGACGGTCCCACCAAGTCCCCCAGATGGTTTGGCGCAAAATTTAGGTGAATTCTTAACCCGCATAGTCGTTACGGATCCAAAGACCGGTGCATCAGTTGTATTGATTCAGGCGCTGGAACCTTTCAATCCACAAAACAATACGTTGCCCATTTTGATCGACGTTGACGTGTTTAAGATCGTTGAAATGGAACCAGATGGCGAAGATTATTGGAAACTGCTAGCCAGTCTTCGAGAACTAAAGAACCAAGCTTTCTTTAGCAGCATAACTAGTAAGACACTGGAGTTAATCAAATGACAACTAGTGCCGTACTTCGCATGCCGTCGATGAGTACTGGTTTCTTAGGTGTATCTTCCGGCGGCGTTAGCAAAGATTCGGAAAAGATCAACCAATTATTTAGAGATCTAGCCGATCATCGCCTGGACTCCGCTACGGGACAAGCTCGAATTGGTGACCCACAATCTGAGTTGTTGCGTCTATATCAGATTTGCAGCCAGGCAAATTGGGACGGAGAGGGTGCAAAGGCGATCAATTCAGTAACTTTAGGCGAAGCTCAAAGACTCTTGGACGTAATACCCTCCTCAATTGGCATCCCAGACATCATTCCTGAACCCAACGGGAGTATCGCATTTGAATGGCGGATATCGCCCGGACGTATTTACATTCTGAGTCTGTCTGGTCGCAAGCGGCTCGAATATGCTGGCCTTTTGGGACACGGCAACGAAACTCACGGTCATTGGTACTACGGTGGAGAATTGCCGCGATTGGCGGGTGAACATCTTAGAGAGTTATTTTTCAGATAGGGATTTCCGATGCCATTTGATCAGGCGCCGGGAGAATCGATATCTCGCTTTATCTTTGATGGCAGTAAGATTCGTACCTCGGACAACACTCCAAAGCACACAGCGTTTGTCCCTCTGCCCAATGGGCGCCTATCCATCTTCTGGACGTCAGATCTAACAGAAGACGAAATTTGGACTATTTGTAATACTTACGTGGCGTCACAAGTCGGTAAACCTGTGAAGGCTCGTGCCGACCTAAATTCGCTAGTGTAGTGTCTCATAAATAACGTTACATTTAATCCGACGATTGCTATGATGTCGCTCATGGCAAATAGCGGTGTGGCGATCAAGTTGCGGCC
>JAYVMZ010000046.1:0-14700 GCA_043758735.1 Betaproteobacteria bacterium | reverse complement strand
AAATTCCGGCGGCCCGGCCGCCGGTATCCCGCCTACTTTTTCAGGCTGTCGCGGATCTGGCGCAGCAGCAGCACGTCTTCGGGCGTGGGCGGCGGCTCGGCGGGCGCGGCCGGAGATTCCTTCTTGAGCCGGTTTATCTGCTTGATCATCAGGAAGATGATGAAAGCCAGGATGATGAAGTAAATCAGTACCGTGATGAAATTGCCATAGGCTAACACCGCGCCCACCTTGCGTGCCTCCGCCAGGGGCAACCCGGCCGGCTGGCTATTCAACGCAAAGTAATAGTTGCTGAAATCCAGCCCCCCCGTGACTTTGCCAAGGAGCGGCATGATCAGGTCGTTGACGACTGAATCCACGATCTTGCCGAAGGCAGCACCGATGATGACGCCCACCGCCAGATCGACGACATTGCCCTTGACGGCGAACTCCTTGAACTCGCTCATTATGCTCATGCTTGCTCCTTCTACCTGATTTCGCTGAAGAGTCCGGGACGCCGGCCGCAGTGGATACGCCGCCCGCGTTTCGCTCGTCCCCGCGGCCAGGCAACCCTGGGGTGGGACCTTGGCATACTACCTTGTGCCGGCATGTATCCGTAAGTCCTGTGCCCGCATGGTTTTTCACGATGGATAGGAACATTGGATGCGCATTCCACCAGGCCGTGACAACCATGACGGCGCTCATGCGTTGGTCCGCGATTTCTTCAGGAGGCGGACGCGGCAAAAAAGTAGCCGATGCCCGCGAACCCCAGTGAACTCAGCGCCGGGGACAAGGTCTGAATCCCGGTAAGCATTCTTCATTCATCATTCATCGCGGGCAACCTGCCCGCTTTGCATTCCAGGAGACCGACATAATGTTTTCCAGATTGACAGCAAGAAAAATGCTGGTCGCCGCAGTCATTCCCGCGGTGTTCGGCGTTTACTATGCGTTCGCGCTGCCGGGTCATACGACGGCAAACGCGGCTCCCCAAACCAGCGCTCAGCCCGCCGGCAAGGCCGCATCGCAACATCTGCCCGACTTCACACGCATCGTCGAAGAGAACGGCCCCGCCGTGGTAAACGTCAGCGTTTCCCGCAGCACGCGGGCCGCCGCCCAGGGTCCCGGTCCAGGCAATTCCCAGGACGACCCGCTGCAGGAATTCCAGCGCCGCTTCGGCCAACAGGGTCCGCAGGGACAAGGGCCCCAAGCGGAACCTGAAATCCAGCGCGGACTCGGCTCGGGCTTCATCATCAGCGCAGACGGCATCATCCTGACCAATGCGCACGTCGTGGCGGAGGCCACCGAAATCACGGTCAAGCTGACCGACCGCCGCGAGTTCGAAGCGAAGGTGCTCGGCGTGGACAAGCGCACCGACATCGCGGTCCTGAAGATCGAAGCCAAAAACCTGCCCGTGGTCAGGATCGGCCACGCCAGCGAGCTGAAGGTCGGCGAGTGGGTCGCGGCCATCGGCTCGCCGTTCGGCTTCGAGAACACCATTACCTCGGGAATCGTCAGTGCGAAAGCGCGTGCGCTCCCGGACGAAAACTATGTGCCCTTCATCCAGACGGACGTCGCGGTCAATCCGGGCAATTCCGGGGGCCCGCTGTTCAACATGGACGGCGAAGTGGTCGGCATGAATTCGCAGATCTTCAGCCGCACGGGCGGGTTCATGGGCCTGTCGTTCGCGATTCCGATCGACGTCGCGGTCCAGGTCAAGGATGACCTGGTGCAAAACGGCAAGGTCACGCGCGGCCGCATCGGGGTGCAGATCCAGGACGTGAATCAGGCACTGGCCAATTCATTCGGCCTTCCTAAGCCGCAAGGGGCATTGATCAGCGGCGTGGAACCGGGCAGTCCCGCGGAGAAGGCCGGGTTGAAGTCCGGCGACGTGGTGCTCGGCGTCAACGGCAAGGAGATCAACCAACTCTCCGAATTGGCCGGCGCAATTGCGGCGACCAAGCCGGGCAACAATGCCCGCCTGCAGGTATGGCGCGAAGGCAAGAGCCGCGACGTCGATGTCAAGGTAGCCGAACTGCTGGAACCGCAAAAGGTCGCGGCCAACAGCCCAGGCGATCCGCAGACATCCGCCAAGCTCGGACTGACGTTGCGCGAACTGAACCCCGAAGAGCGCGCGCAGCTCAAGACAGAAGGCGGACTGGTGGTTCAGAACGCTTCCGGTGCTGCGGCCCGTGCCGGCATCCAGGCCGGGGACGTGATCCTAGCGTTCAACGATACGCCGTTGAAATCGGTCGAGCAGCTGAAGAGCCTGATGAAGAAAACCGACAAGACGGTTGCGCTGCTGATCCAGCGTGACGCGAACCGGATGTACGTGCCGGTGCAAGTCGGCTAGGGCGGATTACGCTTCCGGTAAAAAGGGCGTGCTGCGCATTGCAGCACGCCCTTTTCTTTTTTCCAGCCGTCCCGTTCAGTCCAGCAGGTACGGCTGTTCCTTGACAATGCGCTGGTAAAGCGGCTGGAACGCTACCCACCCGCCATAGGGCGTGCCCAGTTGCTGACACGTCAGCATTTCCCCCGACCATGGTCGCGACGGCGAAACACTGACCCGGCGTGCCGATCAGGCCGTTTATCACGCAAAGCAGTCGGGGCGCAATGCCCATGTCGTATTGCGCGACGATCCGGCGGCATGATGATGCCTAAAATGTAGGCGGGAAAAAATGCCATATCGGTCGGGCAGCCCTGAACGCCAAGGCTGGCGCGGTGGCTTGCGGCAGCCATCGATTCGTGGCTCAATTTGCGGATATAAAACCTATAAGCTTTTCCGTCCCAATTTGTCCACAAACCAAAGCAGCCGGCTATCTAGGGAGGCCGACGTGCCCGATAAGGACTTCGCCAGGGATTACTCCGACCTCAGTCCGGAGTTGATTGAGGTCGTTCGCGCGTTGCAGGCGTCGCTGACTGAAAAGCGCGTACGCCAGCAGTTGCAATCCGTCGACAACGAGCAGCCGTCGAAGCTCGAGTCCGCCTTTTCCGCGCAGCAGGCCAAGCGCGCGGGCCGTCCGGAACTATTCAGCCATCCGCAACTGCTTGCCGCCCTGGTGGAATCCGCAGACGCCGGAATCATCAGCGAAACCTGGAACGGCGTGCTGCTGACCTGGAACCGGGGCGCGGAGCGCATCTTCGGCTACAGTGCCGCGGAAATGATCGGCAACAGCCGCGCTTGCCTGATTCCGGAATTCCTGAAAAACGAAGACGCCAAGGTCATGAGCCATGTGATCGAAGGCAAGGCCACGCTGAACCGCGAGACGGTCTGGCAACACAAGGACGGCAAGTTCGTGGATGTGGCGGTGAGCTTTTCCCCGGTTGTCGAGGGCGACAAGGTCGTGCGCCTGTCCGTGGTCGTCAGCGACATCACCGAGCGCAAACGCATGGAGCGCGCTCTCATGGAGAGCGAGCGCAAACAACGCCAGCGCGCAGCGGAACTGAGGATCGTGCTCGATGCCGTGCCGGCGGCGGTATGCATCGCCAACGATCCGGAATGCAAATCCATTACCGGCAACCGCATGGCCTACGACCTGCTGCGCCTGCCCCAGGGCAGCAATCTGGCGGTCGCGGAAGCGGACGAAGAAAATGGAAAGCCAGTGCCCTTCCGCATGTTCCGCAACGGCCGCGCGCTGGAAGCGCATGAATTGCCGGTGCAGATGTCGGCCTTCCGCGGCATCGAAGTGCGCGATTTCGAACAGGACGTCGTTTTCGACGATGGCAGCATCCGCCACCTGATCGGCAACGCCGCGCCGCTGCGGGATAACGGCGGAAAAGTCTATGGCGCCGTGGGAGCTTTCATCGACATCACCGCGCGGCGGAACATGGAAGAGCAGATCCGCCGCATGGCGCACTTCGATTCACTGACCAACCTGCCAAATCGCATATTGCTGATGGACCGCCTGGAACAGGCGCTGGCAATCTCGCAGCGCAATCATTCCAAGACCTCGGTCATATTCATGGATCTCGACCACTTCAAGAAAATCAACGACAACCTTGGCCATCATGTCGGCGACATGCTGTTGCAGCAGGTGGCCGAGCGCATCCGCGGTGCACTGCGGGAAGTGGATACGGTCTCCCGGTTGGGAGGCGACGAATTCGTCATAGTGCTGCCGGAACTGCGTCATACCAAAGATGCCACCACGATTGCCGAGAAGCTGTTACATGCATTGGACGAAGACTTCTTCATTTCCGGCGACAAGCTGCGCATCTCGCCCAGCCTGGGCATCAGCATCTTCCCCGATCATGCGGGGGATGCCAGCACCCTGATCCGCATTGCCGACAAGGCGATGTATCATGCCAAACAGGCAGGCAGGAATACCTATCGTTTTTATGACGACTCGATGAAATCCTGACCTCGCCGGTTCCGTCGCCGCGCGGAACCAACGGGACGCGTCGAAAAGAGGTCAAGCGCAGTTAGCCACCGCGCAGAAAGTCGAAGTCGCAGCCGCCGTCGGCCTGAAGGATGTGCTGGTTGTAAAGCCTCGCATAGCCTCTGGGTGGCAGCGGTGCCTGCCTGAAGTCCTGGCGACGGCGATTCATTTCCTGTTCGCTGACCAGCAAATCCAGCTTCCTGTCCTTCACCGACAAGCGGATGCGATCGCCGCTTTTCACTAGCGCCAGCGGCCCGCCCGATGCGGCATCCGGCGTAATATGAAGAATCACGGTGCCAAACGCGGTGCCGCTCATGCGCGCATCGGAAATCCGCACCATGTCCTTCAGTCCTTTTTGCGCCAGCTTCTTCGGAATCGGCAGGTAACCCGCCTCAGGCATTCCCGACGGGCTGCGCGGTCCGGCATTCTTCAGAACCAGAAAATCGTCCCGGGTGACATCGAGGTCGGGCAAGTCGATGCGCGCGGACAAATCTTCCAGGGACTCGAACACCACGGCCCTGCCCTCCTTTTCGAACAGGTTTTCATCGGCGGCGGCCCGCTTCAGAATCGCGCCGCCGGGCGCGAGGCTGCCGAACAGCGCGACCAGTCCGCCCACCGGGTTGATCGGCGCGGATCGGGAACGGATGACACCGCGGTCGACGAATGGCACAGGATGCGCGAGCCGTTCGCCCAGCGTTTCCCCGGTGACCGTCAAGCAATTGAGGTGCAACAGATCCTTCAATTCGAGGAGCAAGGCGCTCATGCCGCCGGCCGCGTGAAAATCCTGCATGTAGTGGCTGCCGGTGGGCTTGAGATCGATCAGCACCGGCGTCTCGTCGGAAAGCCGGTTCAGGTGTTCCAGCGATATCCGCACCCCCGCGCGTCCGGCGATGGCCGTGAGATGGATGATCGCGTTGGTCGAACCGCCGATGGCCAGCAACACCCGCAACGCATTCTCGACCGATTTTTCGGTGACGATTTCGGATGGGCGCGGGCCTTTGGTTTTGATCATCTGCATCGCGCAAACCCCGGTTGCTTCCGCCGCGCGGATACGGTCCGCATGCACCGCGGGAATAGCCGCGGTATCCGGCAAACTCATGCCGAGCGCCTCGGCGACACACGCCATGGTGCTGGCCGTCCCCATGACCGCGCAGGTGCCCGCGGTGGTGGCGAGATTGCCTTCGATTTCGTCGATGCCTTCGTCGCTGACCTCTCCTGCGCGGTACTTGCCCCAGAAGCGCCGGCAGTCGGTACAGGCCCCCAGTCGCTCGCCGCGAAATGGCATGGCCATCATCGGACCGGTCACCAGCTGGATGGCCGGCACGTCCGCCGAAATCGCACCCATCAGTTGCGCCGGCACCGTCTTGTCGCAGCCGCCGATCAGCACGACCGCATCCATGGGTTGCGCGCGCACCATCTCCTCAACGTCCATTGCCATGAGGTTGCGGAACATCAAGCTGGTCGGACTCAGGAACACCTCTCCGAGCGAAATGGTCGGAAAATCGACCGGCAGCCCGCCGGACCCGAGCACCCCGCGTTTGACCGCCTCCACCAGCTCCGGGACGTAGCGATGGCAATTATTGAATCCACTCGCCGATTGCGCGATGCCGACGATCGGCCGGCTCAGCATCTCCTTGGAGTAGCCCATCGAGCGGGCGAAGGAGCGCCTCAGGTAAGCGGAAAACTCCGGGTCGCCATAGTTGGTGAGGTTGCGGCGAATGCCGTGCTTGTCTTTGTTGTCGGCCATGGCGTCATGAGGGGAAAGTGAGCCGCTATCATAGGATCGAGGGCAAACTCTTTCAACACGAAGGGTCACGAATACCCTCGCGATAGCGGGGAGTACCCTTTTAGGACACACGAAGGCGCACGAAGGAAAATCGAATAACAGTACAGTCGATATTTTGGAGTTACCAGCGTATATGTCGCGCACCGATCCCAATGAATGTTTCCGTACGCCCCTTCTCCTTCGTGTTCCTTCGCGTTTCCTTCGTGACCCTTCGTGTTCAATGCGTTTCGCTCTAGATTCACTCGATGACGGTGGCGGTAGCCCCTAACGGATGGCCATGCGCTATTGCGCTGCGCTGACGCCTCAACGCTTCCAGTTGATCTCGTAGGCGGTTTTCGGGCCGATCACGGCCAGCTCCAGACTACGTGGCGTATCGGAACGGCTTTCTGAAAGCGCGACGCGCCCGCCCATGATTTCGGCCGCCTGCTGGGGGTAGAGCGGCGTTTGCTCCGGATCGGCCAAGCCATCGGGAACCAGCGGCTGGCCGGTTGCGAGGTCGTACTTGTCGGTCGCGCCGAAGGTATGCAGGATTTCGTGTGCGATGACGACATTGTTTTCTAACGTCATGTGCGATGCCGCGAACACGCGCGCAATGCCGATCAGGCCCTCCTTGAGACCCACGGAATGCTCCAACCGGGGCGTGACGGCAGGATCGAAGTACACGGCGAACACGCGCACATCGGGCTTCGGACCGGCGACGCCGTCATTGCGCCACGCCCAGAACCGCAGTTGCAGGCTCCAGAGCATGACCTCCAGCGTCGCCCTGCTGCGGGGTGTTGCGGGAGGAATCGAGCCGACGCGGGGTCCCAGTTTTACGCTCACCGGGGTCGCAAGCCCCACGCCGTAGTGTTGCGCTTCGCGGCGCGCAAACTCGACAATTGGCGAAAAGGCGGCGGCATTCAGCGCCGCGATGTAGGCAGACGTTGACTCGCGTCCGTCGCCGTTGATCGGATAGAGCACCACGTCCAGCGTGCGCTTCCACTCCGTGGTCAGCGTGCGCTTTTGCCAGGCCCCGACCGCAACGGTCGCGAGCACGAATAGCAATACCGCGACGCGAAGTCCCTTTGCCATGGCGACGCTGTCAGATTCGTTCGATGACGGTAGCCGTCGCCTGCCCGTGGCCGATGCACATGACCTGCAGGCCGAAGGTGCCGCCGGTCGCTTCCAGGCCGGCGAGCATTTTTGCCATCAAGCCGGCACCGGTGGCACCCAATGGATGACCGTGTGCAATAGCGCCGCCCCAGGGATTGACCCTGGCCATGTCGGGTTTCAATTCCTTGGCCCATGACAACACGACGGTCGCGAACGCCTCGTTGATTTCGATCCAGTCCAGGTCGCCGATCGTCAGTCCGGCTTTTGCCAGTGCGAGCCGCGTCGCAGGAATGACGCCGGTGAGTTGCAGGGTCGGATCCGACCCGACGGCGACCCGCGCGCGAAACCGCGCTTTCGCCTTCAAGCCATCAGCTTGCGCGGCGCGAGCGCTCGCGATGAGCACCGCGGATGCGCCGTCGGAAAGCTGGCTTGAATTCGCCGCCGTGACCACGCCCTTGCCCTCAGGGCGAAAGGCCGGTTTCAACGAAGCCATTTTGGCTTCGTCGATCTGCGCGCGGACGCCTTCGTCCCGTTCCAGCCGCAACGGCCCGCCATCCGGCGCCACGCCCGTCACCGGAATCAGTTCCCGGTTCCAGCCGGCGTTTTGCGCGAGCGCCGCGCGGCGGTGGCTTTCCTTGGCAAATTCATCGACATCCTGCCGCGACAATCCCCACTTGTCGGCGATGCGCTCCGCGCTCTCGCCCTGATGGATCAATTCGTGGCGTTTGAACAACTCGGGATCAAGCTTCTCGAAACCGTTTACCGGACCGCCCAGTCCGATGTCGAGGAACATGGGCACGCGGCTCATGCTTTCGACGCCGCAACCGATGACATAGTCCACGTCCCCGGCAGATACCGCCTGGGCTGCGAAATGCACGGCCTGCTGGCTGGAACCGCACATCCGGTTCAGCGAGACGCCCGGCACTTCCACCGGCAGCTTCGACAGCAACACCGCCAATCGCGCCGGGTTTGCGCCCTGCTCGCCGGCTAGCGTCACGGTGCCGTCGATCACGTCCTCGATCTTGCGCGCATCGACGCCTGTGCGATCCAGCAGACCATCCAGAACATGCGCCAGCAGAGCATCCGGCCGGTATTCGCGCAATGCCCCGCCGCGCCGCCCGAACGGAGTACGCACCGCATCGATAATCACTGCTTCGCTCATGGCAGACTCCGTGTCCTGCTCCCTACCGGGGATTGCGACTGAACCGGATGGTTCCCTTCTCGATGCCTTCGACCACGACAGGCAAGCCGCCGGCAGCGATCATCCATTCCAGGCGATGGTCGCGATACTGGCGCACGACCTGACCACTTGCCAGCATCTTGGCCAGGTCGGGCATCTTATCGAGGGCCGCCTGCATCTGCGACTTCACTTTCGCAACGCTTGCGCGCTGGTTTACGCGTTCGAACCAGGCGGCCAGCTTCGAGCCCTGAGGCGGCAGGTAACCGTAGCCGGCGGAGCGATTCAGGTAAGGAATCACCGCGAGATCGCCCCAGCCGAAGGCATCGCCGTTGAACCAGGGACGATTTCCCAGGGACCGGTCGAGCCAGACCTGCAGTTGCTCGATATTTTTTCGGCCATAGGCCAGCAGCTTGTCGGCCAGGGGTCCGCTCGCGCGCTTGTAGCGCAGGACCTCGAACGTTCCCCAGTTGTTCTGCTCGTATTGCGTATCCATGACGTCCTCGACCATGCGAACGCGCGCCCGTTCCGCCGGCGCCTTTGGCAACAGCGCCGGCGCCGGCCATTTCTCCTCGATGTATTCGAGTATCACTGTGGAATCGAACACGTGGAAATCGCCGTCTATCAGGGTCGGCACTTCAGCCCGGGGATTCGCGTCGACGAATTCACCAGCCGCCGCTCCGGTGGGCATGCCGTCGGGCACGGCCGTCTCGAATTCGATCCCTTTCTCGTTCAGCGCGATCTTGACCTTCATGGCGTACGCCGACAGCGGATGTTCGTAGAGTTTCAGCATTTTTCCTCCCAAAGGAAAACTATTTAGCCACAGAGGTCACAGAGGAAAACGAAAGGACAAGTACAGTAGACGGCAAGATTGACGAGGAATATTTCGCCGCCGTACGATATTCGGACCATCCGACTCCCGTACGTTTTTCAATATCCCGTATTGTTTTGGTTCTTGCCTTCCTCTGTGTCCTCTGTGGCAAATCTTGTTTTTGACCTTGCCCTGCACAATCAGTAACTCTGTGGCAAATCTTGCCCCAAGGTTTAGGGTACCAGGACGACCTTGCCGGTGACGCGCTTGTTCAGCACTTCATTGAGCGCATCAGCGGCCTTTTCCAGCGGATAGACGGCATGGATGTGCGGTTTGATTTTTCCGGCGGCGTACATTGCCATCAGTTCCCAGTTGTTCTCGCGATTGTGCTCGGGCTCGTTTTTGGTGAACGAGCCCCAGAACACACCGACAATCGAGCAACCCTTCAGCAGCGTCAGATTCAGCGGGACCTTTGGGATATCGCCGGCGGCAAACCCCACCACCAGGAAACGGCCCCTCCAGGCCATGTCGCGCAAAGCCAGTTCGGAATATGGCCCGCCGACCGGGTCATAGACGACATCCACGCCCTTGCCGGCGGTGATCGTCTTGACCCTCGCACGCAGGTCCTCGGATCCGTAGTTGATCAATTCGTCAGCGCCGTTGTCCCGGCACACTTCCAATTTCACGTCGCTTGAAGCTGCCGCGATGACGCGTGCGCCCATCGCCTTGCCCAACTGGATTGCAGCCAGCCCCACGCCGCCCGCCGCACCCAGCACCAGCAAGGTTTCACCGGCCTTGATTTCCGCCCGGTCCTTGAGTGCGTGGTAGGACGTCCCGTAAGTCAGCACGAACGCCGATGCGGGAACGAAATCCATGGTGGCAGGCATGGGGATGGTGCGGTCCGCATCGACCACCATTTCCTCGGCGAACCCGCCCCAGGTGTTGAATGCGATGACCCGATCACCCGCCTTGACGCGCGTAACGCTTTCGCCGACCTCCTTGACCACGCCCGCCACTTCCCCGCCGGGAGAAAACGGCATCTCCGGCTTGAACTGATACTTGCCCTGGATGATCAGCGTATCGGGAAAATTCACGCCGCACGCTTTCACGCTCACGACAACCTGCCCGCTCGCGGGCTTCGGCGAGGCAACGTCCTCGACGACCAGCTTTCCGGGCATTCCCCACTCTTTACACAGTACGGCTTTCATTCGGCACTACACCTCTCTTAACACGAAGGGTCACGAAGGAATCACGAAGGGCACGAAGGAGAACTTACACAACAATCCTCTTTATACCCTGACGCATGTGAAGTACGTTGAAATTTAGCAAATAGCCCAGTGAGAACTTCCCGAGCCTGAGGTAGGTGACGACCTGTGCCAAATGTATGGGCACCAGTTTCTCCACTGCCTTGACCTCGACCACTACGAGTCCCTCAACCAAGAGATCCACCCTATAACCAACTTCGATCCGTTGGCCCTCATATTCGAGGGGCAAAGTCGTCTGCCGCTCGACCATCAGCCCGGAGCGCGTCAGATCGCTGGCCAAACAGGTTTCATACGCTCCCTCGAGCAATCCTGGTCCCAATGCTGAGTGCACCCGTATCGCCGCCGCGAGAATCTGCCTGCCAACTTCTTCCACTCCGGCGGACTTGTCTAGCGTCATTGAGTCTCGATCTCCTTCGTGGCCCTTCGTGTTTCCTTCGTGATCCTTCGTGTTCTCGCGTTTCAGCCCTTGAGTATTTTTTCGACCTGTTCCCAGCCGGCCTCGGCCATGGGCCGGGCGCGCTTGCCCTGTTCCAGCGCGTGCGCGCTGGCGGCCGTACCGTCTTTCACGCGGCCCATGATCCCCTGCAGGATGCCGGCTAGCCGGAACATGTTGTACGCCATGTAGAAGTCCCAATTGGGAATGTGGTCGCGGCCGGTGCGGCGGCAGTAAGCGGCGACGTATTCCTGCTCCGTGGGAATGCCGAGCGCCTTGAAGTCGACGCCCATCATGCCGCGGAACTGTCCCGGCGTCAGGCGCCAGGTCATGCAGTGATAGGCAAAATCGGCGAGAGGATGCCCAAGTGTTGACAGCTCCCAGTCGAGCACCGCAAGGATTTTCGGCTCGGTCGGATGGAACATGACGTTGTCCATGCGGTAGTCGCCGTGGACGATGGTGGTTTCATCGCCTTGCGGAATGTTTTTCGGCAGCCACTCGATCAGATTCTCCATCGCTTCGATGCGCTCGGTTTCGGAGGCGCGGTATTGCTTGGTCCAGCGATTGATCTGGCGTTCGATATAGTTGCCGGGCTTGCCGTAGTCGGTGAGGCCTATCGCCGCATAGTCCACCGAATGCAGCAGGGCGATCACGCGATTGAGTTCGTCGTAGTAGGCGCCGCGCTGCCCTTTGCTCATGTCCGGCAGCGAGGGCTCCCACAGAACCCGGCCCGCCACATAGTCCATCACGTAAAACGCCGTGCCGATGATTGCATCGTCCTCGCACAGGCAATAGGTTTTCGCGACCGGAAAGCCGCTGCGGTGTAAGGCGCTAATGACGCGATACTCACGGTCTACCGCATGCGCCGAAGGCAGCAGCTTGCCGGGCGGTTTGCGCCGCAGCACGTAGCGCCTTCCTTCCGCCTTGAGCATGAAGGTCGGATTGGACTGCCCGCCCTTGAACTGCTCGACCTCGAGCTTGCCCGGGAAACCTTCCACGTGTTCACGCAGATAGCGTTCGAGACCCGTGACGTCGAAGCGATGCCGCTCCGGTACAGGCATCGTACCGATAAAGTCGTCGTGCATGATTTTATTATCCCTCGCTCTGGCGAGCGGCGAGAATACCACCCCCAAAGAAGACCCGCCAACGGAGCGGAGCCCCGGATACCCCATGCTAGAATCAAATGACGATTATCCAGCCGGGATTGGGCCATGAAAGTTGTCCAGCCATGAAAGTTTTCAAGGATCGCGTCGCAGTCGTCACCGGAGGCGCAAGCGGGCTTGGCCGCGCCATGGCGCTGCGCTTTGCGCGCGAAGGCATGAAGATCGTGCTCGCCGACATCGAGAAAGAGGCATTGGGCAAGACCGAGCAGGAGTTCAAGGACGCGGGCTATGCGGTGCTGGCAGTGCGCACCGACGTATCCAACGGCCGGGACGTCGACGCGCTCGCCGACAAGGCGTTCAAGACTTTCGGCGGCGTGCACATCCTGTGCAACAACGCCGGCGTCGCACCCGGCGGCACCGTCTGGGAACAAAGCGAGAAGGCCTGGGAATGGACCCTGGGTGTCAACGTCTGGGGCGTGATCCACGGCATCCGCGCGTTCGTGCCACGCATGCTCGAACAAAATGTCGAGGGCCACGTGGTGAATACGGCTTCGGTGGCGGGACTGCTATCGCCGCCGGGCATGGCGATGTACTGTGTCTCGAAGCATTCGGTCGTTGCGCTGACCGAATGCCTGCATCACGATCTGGTCGGATTTGGCGCGAAGATCAGAGCCTCGGTACTCTGCCCCGCCTTCGTGCCCACCGGTATCTCCGATTCGGAACGCAACCGGCCCGACGCGTTGCGCGATGAAAAAACAAAATCACAAACCGACCTGCAACGCGAGGAACAACTCCGGCACGCCGTAAAATCGGGGCGCATTTCCGCGGAGCAGGTCGCCGACCTCGTATTCCAGGCGATCGAATCCGACAAGTTCTACATCCTGCCCCACCAGAGAATCAAGCCGGCGATCGAAACGCGCATGCAGGACATCCTGCTCGAGCGCGACCCGACCAACACGCTGAACCGTAAACCGAACCCCTGAGCCTGAGAGGGCGCCTTTTGCATTTTCATTTCCTTCTGTCTGCGGCAATCCGTCACATTGCCAGCGCGGCCTCGTTTCCTTACTATCGCGGATCATCGATTTTGGGGTCCTCATGCAATCGTTTCGTTTCATGGTCGCGGCCATCCTGCTGACTGCCGCAGTCGACGCCGACGCGGGCTGCGGGTCGGCATTCTGTTCGCTGAATACCAACTGGAACACACAGGGCGCATAGGCTGAACCAGGCGGACGCTTCGACCTGCGCTACGAATTCATCGATCAGGATCAGCCGCGCACCGGCCCCAAGGATGTGGGCATCGGTCAGATTCCCCGCGATCATGACGAAGTCCGCACCATCAACCGCAACATCATCGCCGGATTCGATTACACCTTCGATTCGAACTGGGGCTTCGGCGTGCAACTGCCGGTGGTGAACCGCAGCCACTCGCACATCCACAATGACGTCGGCGGACAGACTCCCGAAGCCTGGAGCTTTACCGAGCCAGGCGACGTGCGCATGGTCGGCCGCTACCGCTTCACGCCGGCGGAAACCCACGCCGGCGCATTCGGCCTGCAGTTCGGTGTAAAACTGCCGACCGGGAAGATCGACGTGGCGAACGACGACGGTGATGTGGCCGAACGCTCGCTGCAGCCGGGCAGCGGCACCACCGACGCGATCCTTGGCGCCTTCTACAGCGGCCCGCTCGGCAGGCGCGCAACCTGGTTCGCCGATGTGAGCTGGCAGGCTCCGCTCAACGTGCGCGACAAATACAAACCAGGCAGCAGGGCGGGCTTCGATATCGGTGCGAGCTATCCATGGACCGGGCGCGTTGCCCTGCAGTTGCAGTTGAACACGCTGTGGAAAGACCAGGACGCCGGAGCCAATGCCGAACCGGACGACACCGGCGGCACGTTCGTGCATCTCTCGCCCGGAGTGAGCGTGGCACTCGGCGACAAAACCCAGCTATACGGCTTCGTGCAGGTGCCGCTCTATCAGAGGGTAAATGGCGTGCAACTCACCGCCGACTGGTCGGTTGCAGCGGGTCTGAGCCATCGCTTCTGACGAGATGATTCGATCAGCGGCGGACACGACACGACAGATCTATTTGTACCGCCTCGAATACCTGTGGCGTAGAACTCGAACGGACAAGCGTTAGATCAATCGTTCCTTGTTGAAGAACGCCTTGCGCCAGCGCGTGATCGTCACTTTCTCGAACAATCCCGCCTTGGTAAACGGATCATTGTCGATGAACTTCTGTGCTTCCTTGCGATCGTCCATGTCGACGATCAGCAGGCCTCCATTGCCTCCGGTGCCGTCGTCCTCGATCAGTGCGCCCGCCGCCAACAGAAGGTGTTTGTTTGCGGTCAGGTATTCGATGTGCGCCGCCCGATTATCGGCGCGAATCTGGCTGCTTCCGGCTTTGTCTTTGGTCTGTATTGCGTAAGGCATGCCCCCCTCTCTCAAAATTATTTTTGGATCAAACTCATTCACCGCAAAGGACGCAAGGGACGCCAAGGAAAACCAAATCGGCTTTTATTTCGCGCTTGCTATGTGTTTTGTTGCTGCTTTCCTGTGCGTCCCTTGCGTCCTTTGCGGTGAAAATATTTTGGGTCTTCACGGAATCGAGTGGGTGAATTGAGGGGGTAACCATGGCTGGAAGCCGCATGGATATTGGCTTTCGGACATTTCGGAAGAGGCTCGGA
>JAYVMZ010000045.1:0-6731 GCA_043758735.1 Betaproteobacteria bacterium | reverse complement strand
GCTCTTTCAGAACGCCTCCCAAACCGCTATCCTTCTTGCTCTGCTTCATCTTTTTTGCCTTCGTTAAATACTCAACGAAAAGCTTACAGGATCAATAGCCTGCTTTTATCGGTTCGGGCACTGCGAAGGATGGACTATAGACGCTCAGTCTTTCGAGTCGCGGCTGGACTCCGCATTTTACGATCCACTTGTAGCGACGGTGCGCGCGGAGCTATTGAAAGCGGGCGGCAGGCTAGTGAGAGAGTTGGGTCTTGTTACCAAACCCGGATCACGCTACAAGACCCGGTATGTGGGCGAAGACCATGGTCGCCCGTTGGTGTCAGGGGCCCAACTGTTGCAAGCTAGACCTATCAATTTACAATTCATGGCGCCGCAAGTTTTTAAAAACATTTTAGACTATGAACTGAGTGCCGATTCTATTGCCTATCCTGCGGACGGTCGCGCCGAGGAAGATCTCGGCACACCGGTCCTGATCACTGAAGGTCGGGCGGGCTGGTTAGCAAGCGGGCACATCGGTCGTATTGTTCCCAACTCCGGGGTCAGCCCCGGTAGTCTTTTTCTTGCCTTGAAGTCCACGCATGCTCAGATACAACTCAAAGCGCGTGCTTCTGGGTCGGTGGTCGATTCTACGTTTGTCCCAGATATGGAATTGGTGGTCTTGCCACCCTTGCCCGCGGAGGCTGTCGGTAAGCAGATCGAACAAGCTTGGGAAGAATGGTGGAAGGACAGGCGACCGAACAGGCGGCGTCCTCAATGATCGATCAGTGCCTTGATGACTTGGCGTGATCTCCATTTCTAACATAGCGCCGGTGCTAGCTCATGCGTTATCTCTGAGGCGCTTTCGCGTCAAAATGGTGGCGAGAAGAAGCTTATGCGAAAATAATCTTAGGAAAGAACGGCGGCCAACGGGCCGCCGTTCTTTTTTGACTTGATCCCTGGGGGAAGCCGCGACCCTCTCTCCGCCGCACCACCCGCCTCCAAGGTCGTATCGCTCAGCCCTTTTTGCGGAAAATGCGATCCAGGTGTTCCATGTCGTTCACCACTTTCCAGTCGGAGGCGCCCGCGCTGCGGGCACGCTTTTCCCACCAGTCCAGGCGATCGAGGTAACGGCGTGGATCGACGTTGTCAGTGCTGAGCTTGGTGACATTCAGCGCCACAACGCGGATGCCGTCGAGCTGGATCGGGATGTCGCGCACCGTCTTGTAATCCAGCTCTTCCTGCATGTCGGAGAAGATCACGATGGTCTTGCGCCCGGCCTGGGTTTCGTTCAAATACTCCGCCGCCTGGATGATGCCGCCGGTGATGTCGGTATAGCGGCTGCCCGTCGACTGCCGTTCCGCCCTGGCGAAAGCGGCGATCTGCTCGCTGAAGGCGCGCTTCTGCGCGTTGACGGCGAGCGGGTCCTTGCCCAGGCTGACCTTCGCAACAATCTCCTTTTCGCTGAAGCTGCGGCTTTTCACGCGGCCCACCGCCAGCGCGTCGCCGGGATTGATCGTGCCCAGCAGGTAATTCACGACGGCCTGCGCTTTGTCCAGCTCCTTGACATAGGTGCCGGAGGTATCGATCAGCACATACACCGCCTGGTTGTGGTTGGCCTGCGGTCCACAGGCCACCACGAACAGGAAGGCGCCGAGTACGGCAAGCGAGGAAGCGACTTTCATATCGCCTCCTCGGTGCCGGACGCGCGCTTGAGTGCCGGCACGGGACGCAGCTTGTTGCGGCGTATCGCGCCTTCGCGAAAGCCGCCCACCCAGCGCTCGATCGCAAGCGGCGCAAAAATCAGCACGTCGTAGAGCATGATCAAGAATCGGCCTGTTTCCCTGGCGACGCTGGAGATGAAGCGCAGCACGAAAGCCAGCGCCTGCAGGGCGAGCTCGAGGCCGGCGCCGAGCACGGTGCGGCCCGAATTGATGAAGGACTCCAGCGGGATCGCCACAAACGCAAGCGCGAAGGGCAGCGTGAAGCCCAGGATCATCTGCCCGAAGGTCGGGATGCGGGTCACCCAGCCGGCTTCGGCATGGACCGACCCCGCAACCGAGCCGAGTTGCTGCTTGAGCGCCACGTCGGCGGAAATGATGGTGTCACGCATGACCGCGAGGGCTACTTCAACGCCGGCGAGCACCAGCAGAATGACGAGGGAGGCCCACATGAGTCGGCGGCGCATTTTCTCGGTGATGCTGCCGAACGGAAACAGGCTGGTGAAGCGCAGCGTTTCCATCAGGAACAGGCCCATCAGTGTTTCGAACAAAATGATCACCAGCGCCGCCACTTCGGAGGCCTGCAGCGTATCGGTGATGTAGTCGCCGCCGCCGACCATGGCCGACATCGGCAGCGAGATCAGTTTGAAGTTGACGTAGGCGCCGCCGAAGGCGATCAGCATCACCATGCCGGCGACAAAGAACTGCGTGGACGCCGACGCCGCCAGCGCGTGCGCGGCATCGTTGCCCCTGGCGGCGATGTTTTCCAGCTTCAGCACGTTGGCGTCGATTTTTGCCGCGCTGACCTGCAGGCCGGTGATGTTGCGGTCCACTTGCGCGAGCGTCTGATTCACGGACCGCCAGAAAGGCAGGAAGCCCTTCAGAATCTTGTGCCGCTCCTGGTAAGCGCCGCGATACTCGGAAACCACTTTCTGGTAGATATCGCCAAGCGCATCGCGGATTTCAACGAGAATGCGCTCGACCACTCCGTCTCCGGACGCCTTGATCTTGGCCAGCGATTCGATTGCCTTCACCCACTCCGGCGGAGGCAGCGGCACTTCGCCTGTCTTCTTGTAGTCTTCCTCGATGCGGGTGATCTCGTCCATGAGTTTGCGCTGCAGGACCGGATAACCTTCCAGGTCGCGCTGCACCAGCGTGGTGACGCGTTCGAATTCGCGCTCGATGGTCTGCTTGATTTCATGGCTGCCGTGCGCGAACAGCACCTGGCGGTTGCGGTTGCGCAGCCGGGTGGCCGCGTCGGCAAGCCAGCGCGCGCCGAGCCGCAGCGGATTCGATACCGCCCGGGACGCGTTTCTGATCAGCGCATGCATCGGCCCGCGCGCGGCGTAGAGAAACGGTACTGCCATCAACAGCAAAATCAGCAGCGACGGCAGCACCCGATCGGGCCATATCAATAAGGACTGTAGAAGCGACATATCTCCCCCTGGTGTTGGTTAGTGCATCGGCAAAACTCGTATTGACCCGCCTGACATCTGCAACCGGTGGGCCAGCTTGGCGAATCGCGCACCACACCTGTGCGTCCTGTTTTCCGCGCGCTTACATCCCTGTTATTGCGTGGGTAAATTACGTTGCAAGGCGACCCAGCGCGCTCCATGAGTAATTGGCTTGTCGTCTTCGAGCGACGAGCAGTGCCGAAATTGCGTATGCCGGCCAGCTTGCAGCGAGACCAGCACGCGCCAGGAATTTCGCTCTTGCGACCCTTCGATCGCACGCTGATCGGCAATGAAAAACCTGCGAAGAAAATGAGACGCCGCTACTGCGCGTTCGGAAAATGGGAATCGACAGCCGGATGCCGCTACGGATTGCGCTGAAATCAAAACGCGTGGACAAATAAAAAGGCGGCCGACCGGCCGCCTTTCGTTTGCATTGAAGTTTTGACTACGCGATGGTGACCTGCCGCGAGAGATAGACATCCTGGATCGCGTTGAGGATGCCCACCCCTTCCTTCATCGGCCGCTGGAATGCCTTGCGTCCGGAGATGAGTCCCATGCCACCGGCACGTTTGTTGATAACCGCCGTGCGCACCGCGTCGGCAAGATCGTTTTCGCCCGATGCGCCGCCGGAGTTGATCAATCCGGCGCGGCCCAGGTAGCAGTTGGCGACCTGATAGCGCGTCAGGTCGATCGGATGATCGGTCGCGAGTTCGGTGTACATGCGCTTGTCGACTTTGCCGTACGGATTTTCCTTGGTGTTGATGGAATTGTAGCCACCGTTATTCTCCGGCAGCTTCTGCTTGATGATGTCCGCCTGGATCGTGACGCCAAGATGGTTGGCCTGGCCGGTCAGGTCGGCAGAGACGTGATAGTCCTTGTCGGACTTGAACGCCGGGTTGCGCAGGTAACACCAGAGCACGGTAGCCAAGCCCGCGTCGTGCGCCATCTCGAACATTTTCGCGACTTCGACGATCTGCCGCGCAGACTCCGGCGAGCCGAAATAAATGGTGGCGCCGATCGAGACCGCTCCCATGTCACGCGCCTGCTTGATGCTGCCGAACAGGATCTGGTCGTACTTGTTGGGATAGGTCAGGAATTCGTTGTGGTTGATCTTGAGGAGGAAGGGAATCCGGTGCGCGTACTTGCGCGCGCAGGTTCCCAGCACGCCCAGGGTGGAGGCTACGGCATTGCAGCCGCCCTCGATGGCCAGCTTGACGATGTTCTCGGGGTCGAAATAAGCCGGGTTTTTGGCAAACGACGCACCAGCGGAGTGCTCGATCCCCTGGTCCACTGGCAGGATGGACAGGTAACCCGTGCCGCCCAGCCGGCCATGGTCGAACATCTGCTGCAGGCTGCGGATCACCGGCAGGGTGCGGTCCGACGGGGTAAAGACGCGCTCGACGAAATCGGGACCCGGCAGGTGCACCGTTTCTTTGGGAATGCCTTTGCAGACGTGGTTTAGCAGCTTGTCGGCATCGGCGCCGAGCAGCTTGACGATGTCGGTTTCTCCTGCGGATTTGACGGCGGCGACGGCTGACATGGGGCGGTTCTCCTGAATGGGGATGGCGATATTATCCACCGGCTCGGTGCGGGCGTTAAGCGTCCCTTATAATTATGCCCCGATCGGCTCCGACCAATGAAGAAAGCATGATCCATTCCCTAGGCGATAAAAAAGTCATCACCCGCGGCGATTATTGGGTGGCGGACAACGCGACGGTCATCGGTTCCGTGGTGTTGGAGCACAACGCCAGCGTGTGGTTCAACAGCGTAGTGCGCGGGGACAACGACCTGATCACTATCGGCGAGGGCTCGAACGTGCAGGACGGCAGCGTGCTGCATACCGACGTGGGCGTGCGGCTGACCATCGGCAAGAACGTGACCGTCGGCCACCAGGTCATGCTGCACGGCTGCACCATCGGCGAGGGCAGCCTGGTCGGCATCAAGTCGACCATCCTGAATCACGTCAAGATCGGGAAGCATTGTCTGATCGGCGCGCATGCGCTGATCACCGAAGGCAAGGAAATTCCGGACCGCTCGCTGGTGGTGGGCTCGCCAGGAAAAGTAATTCGCCAGTTGACTGACGAGGAAGTGGCGCGACTGCTCGACAACGCACTGCATTACGTAACTAATTTCCAGCGTTACCGACTTGACCTGAAAGTCCAGCCGGGCTAAGCCATGGCAGCGTCCGTCCCCGCCCCGCCGCAGCACATGATCAAGTTCGGATTCAGGATCCGCACGCGCAGCGGCCTGCCCGTGGACAACCTCGTGGTTCACGCCCGGGATCGGGTGGAAGCGGAACGCAAGATCACGCAGATGTACCTGCACTGCGAAATCATCGAGTGCAAGCAGATCGCCACGCCCATCCGCGAGGAAGGCAGCGACCTGGAAGGCATCATCTCGCTGATATCGCGACAGCCGGATGAAGAAAAGCCGTAACTGGGGATTCGGTGATGACTTCGGGTTCGCGCCGCTCGATGAAGCCAACGCCGATCAGTTCTTCCAGCAACGTCTCGTAGTCCTTTGCGCCGCGACTGTCCGGCGAATGCGCGAACACATCCTTCTTTGACGCGGGGCTTTCCGCAACGCTGACGTTTTCCGTGATGCGGGTCTCGCAGACCTCTTCACCGAGCCGCGCCTTGAGTTCATCGTAGATCTGGTGCGACATCCTGCGACGGCCGTCGAAGCGCGTCATCACATAGCGGCGCGGCACACGTTTTCTCAGAACGTGTTCCAGCGCCTTCAGCGTCTTCTCCACCTGGTGCACGCTATGCACCGCAAGGTAGTCTGCGGATACCGGGATCAGCACGCGATCCGACGCAAAGATCGCACTCAAACTGAGCACGCCCAGCATCGGGCAGCAGTCGAGTACGATCGGCCGGCCGGTATTGAGGTTTTCCTTGACGATGCCGACGTTGAGCCGGTTGAGGATGTTCGGTCCCTTGCCGAACTGCGTATCGACTTTCGACAACTCGACGTGCGCCGGGATGACCAGCCAGCCGCCGACAGCGGGTCGGATCAATTGCGTCAGCGGCTTGGCACTTTCATAAAAACCGAACATCGAATCATCGGCGTTGCCGACCGTAGTGCCGCATATATAAGAGAGGTGGGCCTGCGGATCGAGGTCGATCGACAACGGGTTATAACCTCGCCGGGCGAGCGCCGCGGTGAGGTTGAGCGAAGTCGTGGTCTTGCCGACTCCGCCCTTCTGATTGAACACCGCGATCTTGGCCATGGCCTCCCCGCCGACGACCTTCCCGATGCGCTCGGGAAAGGGTAACACAATACTAATTGAATCAGCCGCTTGTCAATCCAATTTGAGATCGCTTCGATGTTGCCCGGTGACCGGCCCGCCAGCATCGAGGAAAATATCCGTTCCGCGCCGGCGCCTCGTGCTTTGCATCGTCTGCGCCCCAGCCAGACATTAGTATGCGCGCCGAGACGAGAGAAGCGGCCCGCGGCGGCTGTGATAGAGTTCTCGTCTTGCTTTCCGTACCATGTGATGCGCCAATATCGCGGCATTGGCCGGGTGCGGTGTTCTTCAACATAACAATGAGCAATGATCCCTTCCTCACTGCGCTCG
>JAYVMZ010000044.1:0-6184 GCA_043758735.1 Betaproteobacteria bacterium | reverse complement strand
CTAGGAGCCTGTCGGACTCGGCGATATTTCGGTCGCCACAGGGCGTTAGATTGCTTTCAAAATTTTCCAGGAAGCCTTTACCGCCTTTAAATGCGTGCTACACGCATATTGCTTCGCGTCAAATTGCTAAGTCCGACAGGCTGCTAGACTAGATCGGTTCCTGCTCCCAGGCACCCCGAATCATTGCGACGCCATGCGCGCCGCAGCGGCGCGCATCATCGAGGTCCGCCAAGCGCATTCCGCCAAGCGCGAATACGGGCAGGGAATAGTCCCGAATCAAGTCTGCGAAATTCTTCCAACCCAGTTCAGTCGCGCCCGCATGGCTAAGGGTTGCATGGACTGGTCCCAACAACACGAAGTCGAGTCCCAGGTCGCGTGCCTTTTCGAGTTCCGCGACATCGTGGCAAGAGGCGCTACACCATTCGACTTCGGGGCGTGACGATGCGGTCATCAATTCGCGTGATGGCAAGTGCAGACCTGCTCCAAGACTCGATGCAAGTTGAACATCGCCGTTGATCATTGCCAAGCCACCCGCATCGCGCAGTTCACGGACGATCCGCGTGGCAAATGATCTTCGTGCGGTCGCGTCCAGATTATTTTCCCTGACCTGAACCAGGCACAATCCTCGCGCGACTGCGAGTCGAAATTGCTGAATGGCCGGTTCGACGCCTGATTCCCACGCGCGAGTAATTCCCAGACTGACCGGCAGGGACAATGCCTTGAGGATGGGCGCGTTGGCCGGAAGCATGGGCGAAACAGTCAGATGACCACTGCGCTGCCAAACAAACGACTGCCCTTCGTGGGGATGGGGATCGTTACGCCAGCCCACCACGCGGTAGAAATGCAACCTTACAGTGGCGTGGGGGTAGGTAAAGACGCGAGTGATCCAGGGATAGGCGAGCTCGACTTCGATGCCGAGTTCTTCGCGCAGTTCGCGATCGAGCGCACCTGCGACCGGCTCGCCCGGTTCGACCTTGCCGCCGGGAAATTCCCAGTATCCCGCATAAACCTTACCGGGCGGACGTTGCGCCAGCAGGAACCTTCCATCGGGCCGCTCGATAACCGCGGCTGCGACATCCACCAAGCGCTGCGTCATGGCAAGACGCCAGTCAGGATTTCTTGCGCGAGGAACCGGATGCAATCTTGTGCCGGCCCGCCCAGTCGCGCGCGAAATGCCAGGCAACCCGGCCGCTACGCGAACCGCGCGTCAGTGCCCACTGCAAGGCTTCATTGCGCGCTTTCGCACCCCTCTCTTTCTCCGCAACCCCCAGTTCGCCAAGCCAGTAATCGACGATCGTAAGGTATTCATCCTGGTCGAACGGATAAAAGGATACCCACAGGCCGAAGCGTTCGGATAGCGAGATCTTCTCCTCCACCGTCTCCCCGGGATGGATCTCCTCGCCGAGGTACTTGGTTTCCAGATTTTCCCGCATGAACTCGGGCATCAAATGACGCCGGTTGGACGTCGCATAAATCAGAAGATTGTCCGAGGTCGCTGAAATCGATCCGTCGAGTATAACCTTCAAGGCCTTGTAGCCCGGCTCATCCGCGTCGAACGAAAGGTCGTCGCAAAACAGGATGAATTTGTACGGCACGTCGGCGATCAGATCGACAATGTCGGGCAGATCCATCAGATCCTGCTTGTCCACTTCGATCAGGCGCAGGCCCTTCGCCGAAAACTTGTTCAGCAGCGCCTTCACCAGCGACGATTTTCCCGTGCCGCGGGCACCAGTCAGCAAAACGTTGTTGGCGGTGAGTCCTTCCATGAACTGGCGGGTGTTCTGTTCGATGAGCTTAATTTGATCGTCTATCCCCTGCAGGTCGGACAGCCGGATCTTGTGCGGATGTGCCACCGGCAGGAGGAAGCCTGCGTTCGCGCGCCTGCGCCAGCGGTAAGCCAAGCCTTTCTTCCAGTGCGGTGCCTGGTGGGCCCGGGGCAGGGTTGCTTCGAATCGCGCGAGGACTTGCTCGACGCGGTTGATCAGGCGTTCAAAGTCGTTGCTCATATTTCGTCAACTGCGATAGTCGGCGTTGATACTGACATAGTCGTGGGAAAGGTCGCAGGTCCAGACGGTGGCAGAGGACGCACCCCGGTTCAATTCCACTCTCACCGTGATCTCGGCCTGTTTCATGACGCGCTGGCCGTCTTCCTCGCGATAACTTTGTGCGCGGCCGCCGGACTTAGCCACCATAACCTCGTCAAGATACAGGTCGACCATGGCGACATCGAGGTCATCGATGCCGGCATAGCCGATCGCGGCCAGGATGCGCCCGAGATTCGGGTCAGATGCAAAAAAGGCGGTCTTTACCAGCGGCGAATGAGCAATCGCATAGCCGACCTTGCGGCATTCGGTTTCATTAATGCCGCCTCCAATCTGGATTGTAATGAACTTGGTCGCACCCTCTCCGTCACGTACAAGTGCCTGAGCCAACGCGGCAGCGACCTCGGTGACGACGTCGAGGAACAGCTTGAATTCGGCGGAATCGGACTTGGTGATTTCCGGCGCGCCGCCCTGGCCGGTCGCCACCACGATCAAGGCGTCGTTTGTGGAAGTATCGCCATCCACAGTCACGCAATTGAAGGTGCGCTCGGCCGCATAGGTCGTCGCCTGCTGCAACAGCTTCTGGTCCACCAATGCATCCGTGGCGATGAATCCCAGCATCGTCGCCATGTTGGGACGAATCATTCCCGAGCCTTTTGCGATGCCGGTGACTGAAATGGGGTGACCGCCGATATCCACGCGCCTCGAGAACGCCTTGGCCACCGTGTCGGTGGTCATGATTGCGATCGCGGCATCAGCCCAGTTCTTTTCTCCGAGTGCGGCAACGCAGCGCGGCAAGCCAGCAGCAATGCGCTCGACGGGCAGCGGCTCCATGATGACGCCGGTGGAAAACGGCAATACTTGCTCCGGTTCGCATCCGAGCAGTCTGGCGACTTCGGCGCATGTCTGCCTGGCGCGCGCTATGCCGTCGTCGCCGGTACCCGCATTTGCGCATCCGGTATTCACTACCAATGCGCGGATGCCGCCAGCCTGCAGATTCGCCCTTGCAACAGTGACGGGAGCGGCGCAAAACCGGTTGCGCGTGAAGACGCCGGCGACCCTCGTCCCCGCTGCGAGCGCGATCAACAGCAAGTCCTTGCGATTTGCCTTGCGTACGCTGGCCTCGGTTATGCCGAGTCGCACTCCCTTGATCGGCAGCAGCGCGGAAGGATCAGGAGCTGCAAGATTGACTGCCATTCGAAAATCCCTGCGCTTGTCTTAATTGGTCGAACAGTTCCCGCGCTTGCAGCTCGGGCGTCACCCGAGCTTGCCGTGGCATTGCTTGTACTTCTTCCCCGAACGGCACGGGCATGGATCGTTTCGCCCCACCTTCTGGCCGCGGACAAAGGGCTGCACCTTGATGTCGGCATTCGCCTTTTCGAGCGCTTCGTCGTGATCGGCATTCTGGTGGTACTGCACATTCTTCAGTTCCGCCTGTTCCTGCTTTTCGACGGCGGCCTCGACCTCTTCCGATGTCTGGATCTGTACGATCATCAACTGGCGCGTCACTTCCGTGCGCACGGTATCGAGCATCATAGAGAACAGTTCGAAAGCTTCGCGTTTGTACTCCTGCTTTGGATTTTTCTGTGCGTAGCCGCGCAAATGAATTCCCTGGCGCAAATGATCGAGCGCAGAGAGGTGTTCGCGCCAGTGGCTGTCCAGGAAATTCAGCATGATCGACCGCTCGTAGTCGCGCACTTTCTGGGCATCCTCCACGACGGAGAATTTATCCTCGTAATACTTGTTGGCAGCCTCGATGATGCGGGCACGCAACTGCTCCTCGTCGAGGTTTTCTTCCTTGTCGAGCCAATCCTTGAGCGGAAGCCGCAGCCCAAACTCTCCAGCGAGCGTCTTCTCCAAGCCGGAAACATCCCACTGTTCCGCGACGCTGCCTGGCGGAATGTAGGCCGAAATTACTGCGTCGACCGCGCCTTCGCGCATCGACCGAATCGTGTCGGAAATGTCTGTTGCTTCCAGCAATTCGTTACGCTGCTGGTAGATCACCTTGCGTTGATCGTTAGAGACATCGTCGTACTCGAGCAACTGCTTGCGGATGTCGAAGTTGCGCGCTTCCACTTTCCTCTGCGCGTTTTCGATGGCCCGCGTAACCCAGGGGTGTTCGATCGCTTCGCCCTCGGGCATCTTCAGCCGGTCCATGATGGCCGCCACGCGATCCGAGGCAAATATGCGCAGCAGCGGATCTTCCAGGGACAGGTAAAAGCGGCTCGAGCCTGAGTCCCCCTGGCGCCCGGACCGGCCCCGTAGCTGGTTGTCGACCCGGCGGGATTCGTGGCGTTCGGTGCCGACAATGTGCAGGCCGCCGGAGTCGATGACATCCTGATGCAGCTTTTGCCATTCGCCGCGCATTTCAATTACACGCGAATCCTTGGCTTCCTCGGAAAGGTTGGCATCATTGCGGACCTTGTTTATCTCGGGTTCCGGGTTTCCGCCCAGCACGATGTCGGTGCCCCGGCCTGCCATGTTCGTGGCGATCGTCACCATTTTGGGCCGGCCGGCCTGGGCGATAATTTCCGCCTCGCGCGCATGCTGTTTTGCGTTCAGCACCTGATGCGGAAGTTTTTCCTTCTCAAGCAGTTTGGCCAGGAGTTCAGAGTTTTCGATTGAAGTCGTGCCGACCAGTACTGGCTGGCCGGTCTGATAGCAATTGCGGATGTCATTGATCACGGCCTGATATTTTTCCTGCGCCGTGCGGTAGACCTGGTCGAGCCGGTCTTCCCGGACCATCGGCATGTGCGTCGGAATGATCACCGTTTCGAGCCCATAAATCTGCTGGAACTCGTACGCTTCGGTATCCGCCGTTCCGGTCATGCCGGCGAGCTTGCCGTACATGCGGAAATAATTCTGGTAAGTAATCGACGCCAGCGTCTGGTTCTCGCGCTGAATGCGCACGCCCTCCTTGGCCTCGATAGCCTGGTGCAACCCATCGGACCACCGGCGTCCCGGCGTCAATCGGCCGGTGAATTCATCGACGATGACGATCTCGTCGTTTTGCGCCACATAGTGTTGATCCCGATGGAACAAAGAGTGCGCGCGCAGGCCCGCGTAAAGGTGATGCATCAGGTTGATATTCGTGGCGTCGTAGAGGCTGCCGTTTTCCGGCAGCAAACCGGCGCGGGTCAGGAGGTCCTCGGCGCGTTCGTGGCCGACTTCCGTGAGCAGCACCTGATGGGCTTTTTCATCGACGGTAAAATCGCCGGGTCCATTTTCTTCCTTGACGCGAACCAGCTTCGGCACGATTTCGTTCATGTGGTAGTACAGTTCGGTGCTGTCCTCGGACTGGCCGGAGATGATCAGCGGCGTTCTCGCCTCGTCGATCAGGATCGAGTCGACCTCGTCGACGATTGCGTAGGACAATCCGCGCTGAACCCGCTCAGACGCCTGAAACACCATGTTATCGCGTAGGTAGTCGAAACCGAATTCGCTGTTCGTCCCGTAGGTGATGTCCGCGCCATAAGCCCGCTGCTTCAGCTCATGCTCCATCTGAGACAGATTTACGCCGACAGATAGGCCGAGAAAACGGTACAGCCTGCCCATCCATTCCGCATCACGGCTGGCGAGATAGTCGTTGACGGTTACGACGTGCACGTTTTTTCCGGCCAGCGTATTCAGGTATGCGGGCAATGTGGCGACGAGGGTCTTGCCCTCGCCCGTGCGCATTTCCGCGATTTTCCCGTTATGCAACGCAATGCCGCCGAGAAGCTGCACGTCGAAATGACGCATGCTCAGGACACGCCGACTCGCCTCGCGCACAGTTGCGAATGCCTCGACAAGCAAATCGTCTAGCGATTCACTGCCCGCGGCGCGCTGCCTGAGGGTGTCCGTTCGCGCGCGCAAATCCGCATCGCTCAATTTCTGGATCTGCGGTTCCAGCGCGTTGATGGCATGCACCGCATGCGAGTACTTCCGCAACAAGCGATCGTTACGGCTTCCGAATATTTTTTTGAGGATGCTATTGATCATTGCCCAGGATGTCCTTAAAGCAAGAGGGGTGGGGACGCCTGCCCCCACCCCTCCGCTGGAATGCTAGTGTGATGTCCGATAAATAACTGGACAATTCATTTCTTCGCTTTTCGCCTGCGTGGCAAAGTGCAACCGGGCTGAATGTTTTCCAGGGTCTGCCG
>JAYVMZ010000043.1:0-20691 GCA_043758735.1 Betaproteobacteria bacterium | reverse complement strand
ATCGGCCCCATCGGTTCGGCCGCCAATGGGCCCCAGGGACTGCACCTGCACTCCACGCTTGCCTTCAGCACGCAGGGTACGCCCCTGGGATTTCTCGATGTGCAGTGTTGGTCACGCGATGCGGCTCGCTTCGGAAGCAAGGCGAAGCGTCATCGTGTCCCGATCGAGGAGAAAGAAAGCTTCAAGTGGCTGAAGAGTTTCCGTGCGCTGGCGTGCGTCCAGGCGCGCTGCCCCGGCACCACGCTCGTCAGCGTGGGCGATCGCGAGGCTGACCTCTACGAACTGTTTGCTGAGGCAATAGCGCATCCCGAAGGACCCAAGCTGCTGGTGCGGGCAGAACACAACCGCCAACTGCAAGATGAACAGCAACGTCTGTGGGAGACGATGCAGTCCCGAGCGCTGGCCGGCATCCAAGTGCTGCAGGTGCCGCGTCAAGGTAGCCGTGCGGCGCGCGAGGCAAGCTTGGCAATTCGTTATGCCATCGTCAATCTGGTAGCGCCCAGAAGGCACCAAGGGCCGCCCATCCCGGTATGGGCGGTCTTGGCACAGGAGCAGGATGCCCCCGCCGGGGTGAAGCCACTCGAATGGATGTTGCTCACCACGGTGCCGGTGACTTGCCTGGAGCAGGCGATCGAGAAACTAATGTGGTACGCGCGCCGTTGGGGCATCGAAGTGCTGCATCGGACCTTGAAGAGCGGATGCCGCATCGAACAGCGGCAACTGGGACAAGCGGATCGGATCGAGGCGTGCCTGGCCATCGATTTGGTTGTGGCATGGCGCATCTACTATCTGAACAAGCTTGGCCGTGAAGTCCCGCAGGCCCCTTGTACGGTCTATTTCGAGGAGGCGCAGTGGAAAGCGCTGATGGTGTTCACAACGAACAACCATGTTGCTCCCGCCCAGCCGCCCACCTTGCGTGAAGCCATCCGCCGCGTTGCGAGTCTCGGCGGATTCCTCGGGCGCAAAAGTGACGGCGAGCCAGGAACCCAAACCCTGTGGATCGGTCTGCAGCGCTTGGATGACATCGTCACCATGTGGCGTTTCATGAACGATGCGACACAAACCACCGTGTCCAGCAGAATCGATTCTGGGTAAAGATCAGACTATGATCCGGGCGACATCCGGGTGCCGACTCTGCTGATCAAGGCGGAATGGGACCAGGACACGCCGGCCTATATGGCCCAGGCGCTGTTTCCGCTATTGAAGAACACGCCGTCGAAGCGTTACGTTGAAATCGGCGAAGGCACGCACACCGTCATCATGGAAAAGAACCGCATGCAGCTGTTCCGAGAAGTGCAATTATTCCTCGACGAACCTTCGCGCTGAGTAATTCCTCATGGCAGCGTTGTCGCGCGTGCCGGGCCGGAACTGTGACACAGGGGGCCGGAGCCCGAATCTGCTGTTCGCCGCCTCTACCGAGTGCGTGAAGGCAGCGTTGCCACGGAAAACCAGTAATCCGCAAGCTTGTGCAATACATCGACGAATTTGTCGAAGTCGGTCGGCTTGAAAATATACGAGTTGCAGCGCAACTTATACATGTTCAGTACTTCCTCGCGTTCATCGCGCGACGTAAACACCACGACCGCAAGGTGTTTCAACGACTCGTCCTTGACGATCTCGGCCAGGACCTCGCGGCCGTCCATGACGGGCATCTCGATGTCGAGCAGGACGATGTCCGGCACGGCCGCCGCTGCGTAAGGAGGTTGCCTGCGCAGATATGCCAGGCATTTCTTGCCGTCGTTCACGTGATGCAGGTTCGCGACCAGATCTGCCTTATGAAATGCAAAGCGCGTGAGGTGAAGGAAGTATTCGTCGTCGACGAGCAGGATCTCGGCGGGTTTTATGACAGCGGCTGTATCCATAATCTGGTCCCTGGCTGGCGAAGGGGTTGGAAAAGACGCACAAAACAGCGAATCTTCCCAGCAGCCCGGACCATTCTTCTGTGCGATAGCGCACACAAGAGAACAACGTCGCAAGACCGGCCTATGGGGGAACCGCAGCCGCCTGCACCGTCGCAATGACCCGGACATTCGTTACCCGACACTCCTCGAGCAGGCTGAAGATGCCGTTGCCGACACCAGTAATATCGTCGCCAGGTTGCAGCGGCCAGGCATATTCAGGTGACAGCAACGGGTCGAATGGCGAACTCAGGCGGACACGGATGCTGGCGTCGGCGCACGCAGCGACGACGGCTTCGGCTTCGCCGACGCGCGAGCGGAATTTGCGCAAATTGCTGCTCAGGAACAATTGGAACCCGAGTTCGCTCTCGGCGTATCTTCCCGCCTCGAGCGCCTGCAGCGGGCTCATCGGCGGCCGCGGGATCGGCAGCAGCGACAAGCCCGGCTGCCCGAGCTGGGCGGCCAGCGCTCGGGTGAACGGCATGCCCCACGCACCGACGTTGCCCGCGGTCTCGGTGAATCCCGGCGCATCGGCCGAAGTGACCGAAACGCCCGTCAGAAAACGCAAATGCACCTTCTCCTCCGTGTCGGTTATGCGGATGTCTTCGGGCGGGAGGTCCAGCGGCGGAAGATTGTCCTGGCCGGTCTCGCGCGACCTTCGGTAAATCGTGCTCGGCTTCAGGGCGGCAAGGCCCGCCGCGGACACCAACGCGCCGCTCAGGCCGAAATTCCTCATCGGTCCGAGCGTGCCGTGCAATTCAAACAGCTTCGTGAGTTCGCCGACATCCGCCACCACGCCGGGCAGGATCATCGGCCCGCTCCCACCGGTCACGAGCAGGATCGGGATGGCGAACAGACGCCAATGCAGCGCTGCAGCGCCGGGCGCTTTCAGGGCGGCGTCCAGGGCGCGCGTGAGGGTCCGATAGGCGGCGCAGGAAGGCGATTCGATCAGCGCCTGCCCGATCAGCAGATCATCGCCGGCCCGAAGCGCCTGCCCGATTGCGCCGGCCAACTTTTCGTGCTGCATCGCGGAACCCTGTCCCGATGCCTGTTGCGCCAGGTTAACCAGCAAATTCGGCGACAACGGCGCGTAAAGACGCGGATCGGGAAGGATTTTCATGGAAGCAAGGTCGGCGGCCGCCATTGTAGCAATGAGGCGTGACGTCGCCCTGCCGTATCGCAACGAAAGCTTGCCTTGACTCTGCCCCGTCAGGTGCTAGAACGGAAGGGACGGGTCGCCGGTGAAATAAGTGGAAACAGTCCGGCGCGCCGTTATCTGAACGTTCAGAAAGCCCATGAAACATTCCTATACCTTTAGGGGGAGTCGAGTATGTGGTTAACCGAAAAAGAACGTAAACAAACTGCGAATGCCGAAAACGCCGCCTTTGCGTCGCCGGTGCCCACGCAGATCGTATCAAATGGCGAATACAACCCGCTGCCGCAGACCGAGAAACAAAAGCAGGTCGAAGGCCGGATCAAGGAACTCGCCGATTACTATGCGCAAAAGCTCAATATGGACCGGCGCAGCTTCCTGAAAACGACTTCGGGCATGGCGGTGGCGTTTCTTGCCATGAATCAGGTGTTCGGCCCGGTATGGAACGTGTCCGAAGCGGAAGCCGCCGATACGGACCTGTCCGATGCCCGCGCCAAGGCGCTGAAGAAGCAGTTCATCTTCGACGACCAGACCCACTTCGTGCGGGACGATTTCGACAAGGAAGGACTGTTGGGCCTTGGCAAGTACGCCTCGGAGCACTGGAACCCGGACATGCTGAAGGATATTCCGCTGGTACTTCAGCGCTACAAGTTCCAGAACTACCTGAAAGAAATCTACCTCGACAGCGACACCAAGGTCGCGCTGCTGTCCGGAGCGCCGTTCGACGATCCGTCCTGGTGGCTTTTGAGCAATGACCAGATCATCCAGGCCCGTTCAGCAATTAACAAGGTTGCGGGTTCGCGCCGCATGTTCGGCCACACCGTCATCACGCCGGGACAGGACGGATGGATGGACGAGGTGGATCGCGGCATTTCGGAGTTGAAACCGGACGCGTGGAAGTGTTATACGATCGGCGACCCGCTCTCGCCGTCGACCAAGGGCACCGCATGGCGCCTCGACGACGAGAAACTGGTCTATCCGTGGTACGAAAAAGCGATGAAGTCGGGCATCAGGACCGTCTGTATCCACAAGGGCCTGCTGCCGCTCGACTACGAAACCTCCTGGCCCGGCGTGTGGAAACACGCCACCCCGGACGATGTCCTCAAGGCGGCAAAAGACTGGCCGGGCATCAACTTCATCATTTACCACGGCGCGATGCGCAACTTCCTCGAGGATCCGCAGCACTCAATGGACAAGTTCGAGAAAACCGGGCGCATCGACTGGACCACGGATGTGTGCGAGCTGGCCAGCAAGCACGGCCTCAAGAATGTCTATGCCGAGCTCGGCACGACTTTCGCGACGGTCTCCGTGTCCAGCCCACGTCTGGCGGCCGCGATGATCGGACAGTTCGTCAACGAGATGGGCGCGGATCACGTAGTCTGGGGCACGGACTCGGTGTGGTACGGCAGCCCGCAGTGGCAAATCGAGGCTTTCCGCCGCCTGGAAGTACCGGACGACATCATGAAAAAGATGGGATGGAAGACGCAACTCGGTGCCGCCGACGGCAAGGTCAAGAACATGATCTTCGGCGAGAACTCGGCGCGTCTGTACAAGTACAAGATCCAGGCGGAGTACGAAGAACTCGGCCACGACAAACTTGCCCGGATGAAGGAGCATTACGAAGGCGAGGGCGTGGAACGCAACAACGTCACCTACGGCTTCGTCGGCAACAAGACTGCGGCCTGAATGTTTTCGCAGCAAGGCAAACGGGGAGCCCGCGCTCCCCGTTTTTTTGGCAGGATGCGAGCATGACCGGGTTTTTCCGGGACTGGCGTTTTCTTTTTGTCGGACTGGGCTGGTGGTTTGCGAAGCTGAGGGGAAAGGCGTGATGGTGATAGGTAAACCCTGGCGGCGGATTTTTAATTCCGCGCGAAATGCTATGCTCACGGTAACCATTCAGCGAGGGGGGGATAGGCCATGAAACACATCAACTGGGACAAGGTTCCCGCCGAAAGGCTGAATGACAAGTTCGTCCGCAAGCTCGCCTGGGACGGCAAAATCATGATTGGGCAGACCCTGGTCGAGAAAGGCTATGTCGTGCCGCTGCATTCGCACGACAACCAGCAAATGACCTTCGTCACCAGCGGCGTCTGGCGCTTCAAGCTCGAAGACAGGACGGTGGTGGTCGGACCGAACGAAATAATTTTCATACCCGCCAACGTTTCCCATACCGCCGAAGCGCTGGAGACACTGGTGGCTTACGACGTTTTCACGCCGCCGCGCGAGGACTGGATCAACGGAGACGATGCCTACCTGCGCGCAATATAAGTGGCGCCGAGCAAAAAAAAGGCCGGGAGAAGATCCCGGCCTTTTTTTGTATGGTCACCAAGTCAGTTCTGCGGCTTCCAGTTCTTGACCAGCTCCTTGACCTGAGCGATCTGCTCGGGCGTCATTTTCTTCTCGACCTTGGCGATCTCTTCCCTGGTATAGAGGGAGTCGCGGTAGCTGCTCTTGGGATTGGCGGCCGACAGCGTCAACCACATGTCCGCCATCGGCAAATCCTTCGCCGTGCCTTGCCCGGCCGCATACATGATTCCCGCGTAGTACTGTGAGCGGGCGTCTCCCTGCTGAGCAGCCTTCTGAAACCACTTGAGCGCTTCAGCCTGGTCGCGCTTGACGCCAAAGGCGTTGTGATAGAAGAGCCCGAGGAAATATTGCCCATCCAGGTTGCCTTGGTCCGCCAGCGCCTGAAACTCAGCTAGCGCCTTGGGATAATCGCCGACGGTATAGGCCTCGATACCTTCGTCCAGACCCGCCCAGGCAGCAAGCGGCAACAGAAATGCAAACACCAAGACAAAACGCCTCATTGGAAATCCCCGGAATGATCAGAACTGGATTGTAACGCGCTTACGGCGCGCTGCGCCGACAGGGCACGCGCAAAAAGGGGAGGCGCCGGGGCTGTCGTCCAATTTGTGGCCACGATCCGTAGATCGCGGCTGAACCCTGACCGGGTTCTCAAGGTGGGAGGAGTTTACAGACGGAACCCCTGATGCAGCTATGGGTCCGTACTCATCAAGGCGGTCAGAACCGCCTTATTATCGCCTTCACCGAGCGACTGAAACCCAGTCCCGGCCGCCAGTGGAAAGTCTCTTCCTGAACGGGCCGCCTGTAAAGAACCAATTTGTAAGCGTCCTTGACGCCCCCCGCACGGTCCATGGCATGGCTGAGCCCCTTACGGGCCTGCTAGTAGCTGACGACCCTGTTACGGCCTTCGGCCTTGGCGCGATACAACGCCTTGTCGGCAGACTCGAGCACCCGTTCCGGCGTTTCAGCACGGTCCGTCCTTTCCGCTACGCCTATGCTGACTGTGACGGAAATCCATTTGCTGGCAGAGGCGACGGGCGCGGTCTTGCCCGGTCTCGCGTATCGCGGACCCCCGCTGGCACGCAGCATCACCTTGTAACCGGCGATGTTCTTGCACAGGGATTCGAGCTGCCGGATCACGCCGATTCCGCGCCTTCCGGCAAAGAGGATGGCAAATTCCTCTCCTCCATATCGATAGGCCATGCCCCCGCCGCCGACCCGTAGCAACCGTGCGGCCACCAGTTTGAGAACTTGATCGCCGACGTCGTGCCCCCAGGTGTCATTGAAAGCCTTGAAGTGATCGATGTCGACCATGGCCAGCGTGAAGTTGCGGTCAAGCGAACCGAGGCGCTCGTTCAGCGCGCGCCGTCCCGGCAGTCCGGTGAGTTCGTCGTAAAACGCCATGCGATGGGAATCCTGGACCACCGCAAAGGCGACGATCATCCCCGCGATCGTGCAGAACCAGACGAATGTACCCGGTGACGGCAATCCGTTGCTGGCCAGCGCAAAAGACGCTGCAGCGGCAGCGAACGCGGCATCGATTACGGAGCCTCGCCTGACTGCGCACACGACTGCGATGACCACGGCGGCGACCGTGCAAACCACGCCCAATTGTGGAATATGGACGCCGGCAAGCGACGCATTGTCGATAATCGGACGGTACAGCAAGTCGGTAAATTCGGTTGCGTCCGAAAGCACGATCGCAGCGATGGCGCCAACCTCGATCAGCGGCAACGACAACCTGCGCAGTCCCGGCGCGTTCAACACGCCGCGCTCCCGCAGCAACGTGAAAACCGCGATGTTGAGCGGGACGAACACGCATAGCGCCGCATAGGCGGTTTGCGACGCGAAGGTCGCGTGCTCGCGTTCGAGAATGACGACGAAGGCGAAATAAGCGAGCGTAAATGACAACAGCACGAAAAAAGCCCGCCCGCGCCTGAAGGCGAGGCTGAGCAGGATCCCGCTCGCCAGGATCAGGTAGGGCCCGTGAATTTTGAGCCCCGACAGGAAGTGCGGGAGGGTTGCGTATCCCGCGAGCAGCACGCCAATTCCCCACAGTCCGAGCGCCATGGAAAAATTGACGAGTACTTTGCTTATCGCAGCGAAAGGAGCGAAATCCTCGACGACGAACTCGGGGCGACTGACCAGATTCACGACGTCCGCACGTCGATGGACTCGCATTGTCTCCGATGCATCGGCATAGTCGTTCGCTCTTACTTGTGGCAATGGTCGAAATACGAATACTTGATTCAAGGCACTGTGCCCGCAAGATACATACCAGAGGAAAATTCGTTCACGCGCCCCGGACCTCGGTCGTATCCGGCGCATTGTTGTTGGCGAGCGGCGACAGGCGCGCTGGCACTGCGTCGCATGTCGCTGAGCGCAGGCGGTTTACTGACTGTCGTCGCCCGGCTACATGAAGGCCGATTAACGACCGGATTGGAAGATCGGGCGAGGCCGAATACCAACAGCGGATTTTTTTCGTGCCGGAAATTGCGCCCGCAACGGGGTTATCGTGCTGCCCCGCTCTCTCCTTCGCCTTTAATATCGCCTCGGCCTTCCGTAGGATTCGTCGAACAGCGAGAACGGCGGATTGCGTCCGACCAGGTTTTCTCGTCGGCCTTCGGCGGGGCGCCGACTGCGTATCGCGTAGACGCGCAAACCGATCGCTATGAACTGGGAGTCAACATCACCTTGCGCGGAAACGACGCGCTGGATTTGGGCTGGAGCCATTTCGACTCCCGTGCCAGGCACGGCAGCGGCAAATACGACGGCGATGTTTTCCGCGTCGGCTACTTGTACCGCTTCCGCTAGATCCGGCTTGCCTCAGATGTCGTTGCGCCACGCCCGGTCCGGCGTGGTGAAGAGCTGGTCGGCCTGGGCCGGACCCCAGGTGGCCGCTGCATAGGAATGAATGGAATCCGGCGTGCGTTCCCAGTACTTCAGCAACGGATCCACCACCCGCCATGCCCACTCGACTTCGTCGAAACGGATGAAGTTGGTGGCGTCGTCGCGAATGATGTCGGAGAGCAGCGCCTCGTAGGCGTCGGGTTGCGGCTCGTTGTCCTGCCGGTAGCCCGCGTTCATCTGGATCACATGCGTCCGCATGCCCAGGCCCGGCTGCTTGGCGTGGATCTCCAGGTGCATGCTTTCGTTCGGCTGCAGGCTGAGCAGGATCCAGTTCGGCGTCATGCTCCCGAGCCGGGTCTCGCGGAACAACTGCTGCGGCGGATCGCGGAAGCGCAGCGCGATCATCGATGTCTGTTTCTTCAGGCGCTTGCCGGTGCGCAGGTAGAAGGGCACGCCGCGCCAGCGCCAGTTGTCGATGAAGAATTTCGCGGCGACGAAAGTCTCCGTCGTCGAGCTTGCGGGAACGCCGGCCTCACCGAGATAGCCGGGGACCGGCTGGCCTTCCACCGTGCCGGGGCCGTATTGCGCGCGCACCACATTAGCGTGAATCTCGTCCGCGGAGAACGGCCGCACGGAGCGCAACACTTTCACTTTTTCATCGCGCAGCGTGTCGGCCTCGAGTGCAGCAGGCGGCTCCATCGCAACCAGGGTCAGCAACTGCATCATGTGGTTCTGCAGCATGTCGCGCAGAGCACCCGACTTGTCGTAATAGTCCGCGCGCGTCTCGATGCCCGCCTGCTCGGCCACGGTGATCTGTACATGGTCGATGAAATTACGGTTCCACAGCGGCTCGATCATCAGGTTGGCGAAACGGAATACGAGCAGGTTCTGCACGCTCTCCTTGGCCAGGTAGTGGTCGATGCGATAGATCTGGCGTTCGTCGAAATGCTGGTGCAGCAGTTGGTTCAGTTTCTGGGCGCTCTCGATGTCTTCACCAAACGGCTTTTCCACGACGACGCGATGCAATCCGCGCGGGCGATTCAGGCCAACCTGCGTGAGATTGTTGACGATCGCGCTGAAATCCTCCGGTTTGACCGCGAGGTAGAACACGATGTTCGAGCACACGCCGGTCTTGGGTTTGCCCAGTTCCTCGAGGAGGCGTTTGTAGGCCTCGACATCCCGCAGGTCGCCGCGCACGTAGCTGAAGCGCGCGGCGAAGCGGGCAAAACACTCCGGCGTGAACTGCGCCCCGAGCTTTTGCCTGAGCGCCTGCTCCATGTGCGCCATCCAGTCGGCGTCCTTCCAGTCGCGTCGCGCGAACGCGACGAAATTGGTGACGTCCGGCAACCGCTTGGCCAATTCCAGTCGGTAAAGTGCCGGCAGAAGTTTTGTTGCCGCAAGATGGCCGGTGGCACCGAAAATGACAAAGCTGCACGGATAGAGGGCGTCGTCCTGGTTCAAGTTCTTTTCCCGGATCGGAAGGGAGGGATGATGGTTCTTCATTTATACACGTTCAGCCGCGGGACATGAAATGACCTCGATATTCTTCCACATAAGCATCTCGCACAACTGCTCTCGCTCAACTCTCGCTCAACTGCGCACCACGAAGACAGTGAGCGTTTGCCTCACTGTGGTGAGCAGTTACCCTGGCATTGACTCACACCGCCCTCGGCACCAAACTTCCTTGAAACCAACCCGCATCCAGCAAGGAGATGTTCATGCGTTACGCGACATGGTTCGCTGCCGGCCTTTTGCCGATTCTTTCCGCGGGCGTTTCCGCGGCCGACATCCGCGCCGATTTCGACCGGCAGGCCGACCAGCTCGAACCCAAAGTCATCGAATGGCGGCATGACATTCATGAGCATCCCGAACTTGGAAACCGCGAATTTCGCACGTCGGGCATCGTCGCCAAACACCTCAAGGCGCTTGGATTCGAAGTTCATACCGGAGTCGCGTTCACCGGCGTCGTGGCCGTGCTGAAAGGCGGCAAGCCGGGTCCGGTCGTAGCGCTGCGCGCGGACATGGATGCGCTGCCGGTGACCGAGGAAGTCGACCTGACGTTTGCGTCGAAGGTGAAAACAACCTGGGCAGGCAAGGAAACCGGCGTCATGCATGCCTGTGGCCACGACACGCATGTCGCCATCCTGATGGGCGTTGCCGAAGCGCTGTCGAAGGTCAGGGACCAGTTGCCCGGTACGGTCAAGCTTCTATTTCAGCCCGCCGAGGAAAGTCCGCCGCCCGGCGAGGAAGGCGGCGCCGCGCTGATGGTAAAGCAGGGCGCGATGGAAAATCCGCATGTCGATGCCGTGTTCGGCCTGCATATCACGTCCATCATCGAGAGCGGCACTATCGCCTATCGCCCCGGCCCGATGATGGCCGCCGCGGACATCGTGCGCATCACCGTCCAGGGCCGGCAGACGCATGGCTCCGCGCCATGGTCCGGCGTGGATCCGATCGTGGTCTCCGCGCAGATCGTGCTGGGACTGCAGACCATCGTCAGCCGCCAGATCAATGTCACGCAGGAACCGGCCGTCGTGACCATCGGCGGCATCGACGGCGGCAACCGCTTCAACATCATTCCCGACAAGGTGGAAATGGTGGGTACGGTGCGCACGTTCGATGAAAAGATGCGCGACGACATCCATCGCCGCATCAAGCTCACTGCCGAGAGTATCGCCGCCGCGAGCGGAGCGACGGCGACTGTGTCCATCGAAAAACCCTACGCAGTCACCATCAATGATCCGGCCCTCACGGAACGCATGCTGCCGACGCTTAAACGCGTGGCTGGCGACAGTAACGTCGCCCTGCGTCCGAAGACGACGGGCGCGGAGGATTTCTCCTTCCTCGCCCAGCAGGCCCCCGGTCTGTTTATTTTCCTCGGCGGCTCCCCGAAGGGCACCGACCTCACCAAGGTCGCATACAACCACTCGCCGCGCTTTTTCGTCGAGGACTCGGCCATGAAACTCGGCGTGCGTGCGCTGCTGAATCTGACGGTGGACTACATGGAGTCGTCGCAGAAGCGATGACTCACGTGATTGGTGATTGGTAATTGGTAATTTGTGATTGGTATTTCAGGCAGCAGGTCTTGCCAATCACCAGTCACCAATCACCAGTCACCAATTACCATTCACCGTCTTCATGAATTACCTCGCCCACCTCTACCTGTCCGAACCATCCGAGGATGCCTGGCTCGGCAGCCTGCTGGGGGATTTCGTGAAGGGGCCGCTGGATGGGCGTTACAGCGGGGACATTACCCGCGCAATCGTACTGCACAGGAAGATAGACACCTTTACCGACGCGCATCCCGTGGTGCTGCAGAGCAAATCGCGGATCAGCGCGCAGCGGCGGCGCTACGCCGGAATCATGATCGACATGTTCTACGATCATTTCCTGGCGAAGTACTGGCATGAGTTCCACGCGGAGCCGCTCGGCGCATTTACCGCCGGGATTTATGCGATCCTGGAACGGCGGCACGCGATGCGGCCGGCACGGTTGCAACAGATGGCGCCGAAGATGGCGCAATGGCATTGGCTCGAATCCTACGCGGACGTCGGTTCGATCCACACCGCGCTCGATCGCATGGGCCAGCGCCTGACACGCGAAAATCGGTTGCTGGATTCGGCCGATGAACTGGTGGAGCACTACGCCGGACTCGAAGCGGATTTCCGCGCATTCCTACCGCAAGTGCGGGAATTTTCCAGGCGCCATCACTTCGCCACTGCTGAATGACGGCTCAGTAGCGATACCCTTCCACCAAGAGGTCCTGATACTCCGGGTGGCGGTGGATGAAGCCCGCGGTAAACGGGCACAGCGGCATGACCTTGAGCTTCTGCGCCCTTGCGTAATCCAGCGCCGTGCGCACGATCAGACTGGCGAGCCTCCTTGCCATCGAGGCTGATCTCGAAGCGCTTTGCAGCGGTGTTGTGGACGACAGGCCAATCTGCGTCAGTCGGCATGTTTTGCTCCAGAAAAATCTTTCACCGCAAAGGACGCCAAAGGACGCGAAGGAAAAGAGGAAAAATAGATTTTTGATTCCGGGCGACGTCATCTTTGCTTGACCTTCATCGCCTGTGCTCATTGTGACGGATCGTAAGCGATGATCGGTTTTAACACCCGAATTTTTCTGTTCCTGCCTTTCCTTCGCGTCCTTTGCGTACTTTGCGGTGAACGGGTTTCATACTCAGCAAGGTGGGCGATGTTGCGCCCACGGGCGGATGCGCTCGAATGCGCGCGAGGCCTGCAGCACGCGTAGGTCGCGATGGCGGCCGGCCACGATCTGCAATCCGACCGGCAGACCGGCCGGCGTAAAGCCGCAGGGGCAGGTCGCCGCCGGCATCCAGCTCAGGTTGAACGGGTAACTGAAGCCGGCCCAGCGCAGCCAGTCCCACGGATGCTGCTCCCAGTGCGGCGGGATCAGGTGATCGGCCGGAAAAGCAGCGACTGACAGCGTCGGCGTCAGCAGCAAATCGTAACGCTCGAACAGCGCGCGCACCTTGTCATAGAGCGCAAGCCGCTTTTCGTCGATCCGGCAATATTCCGCGGCACTGAATTTCATGCCGTGTTTCACCAGCGCGACCAGGCCGGGGTCCATGCGGCCTTCCCATTCGTCGAGCAAAGGCCCCAGGCGGCTGGTGAAATTCGCCGCGAAGTGCAGGTGCTCCATCTCGATGGGGTTGTCCCAGCCCGGCTTGATTTCCTCAACCTTGCAACCGAGTTCCTGGAACGCTTCGACCGCTTTGCGCACCGGGCCGGCCACTTCCGCATCCACCTTCAGGTAACCGAGGTCCGGACTGAATGCGACCCTCAAACCGGCGATACCTTCGTCAAGGCGCCCGACAAAATCCTGCGGCGGGGATTCGAGGCTGGTCATGTCGCGGTCGTCGGGTCCGGCCATGGCCTGCAACATCAGCGCCGCATCGCCGACAGTGCGCGTCAGCGGACCGACATGCGAGATCAGGCCGTTCGCCGGTGTCGGCCAGTAAGGCACGCGCCCGTGCGATGGCTTGATGCCGTAGACGCCGCAGAATCCCGCCGGCATGCGGATGGAACCGGCGCCATCGGAGCCTTGATGGATCGGCCCGATGCCGGCCGCCGCACACACTCCCGCGCCGGCGCTGGATGCGCCGGCATTCATGCCGTGTTTCCACGGATTGTGCGTGATGCCGGTGAGCGGGCTGTTGCTGACACCGCTCCAGCCAAATTCGGAGACGGTGGTCTTGCCGATCGAAATTGCGCCGGCTGCACGCAGGCGCTCGACGTGCAGATGGTCGAGATCCGGAATGCGGTCGCGGTGGATTTGCGATCCGCTCATGGTGCGCACGCCGCGCGTGAGCGCGAGGTCCTTGATGGTGGTTGGCACGCCATGCAGGATGCCCAGCGGACGACCCCGCATGACCGCGTCCTCGGCCTCGGCCGCGGCCTTCATTGCCGCATCGAAAGTCGGCGTGCAGATCGCGTTGAGCCGCGGGTTGAGGCGTTCCGCGCGCGCAATCGTTTCGCGCATGACTTCCAGCGGCGAAAGCGCTTTCTCCCTGATCATGCGCGCCAGCTCGGTGGCCGGCGTGAAACTGAGCTCTTTGCTCATTTTTTTGTTTGCTCCAGTTCGGCTTTTTCGCCGCGATGGTACCGGCGGTACTGATCATTCTAACTTCGGTCCAGACGGGCGTGACCGCTGTCCCCAGCGGGCGACAGCAATTTTTCCTTCAAAACAAGAGTATCAGGTTTGATACACGATGCATTGACTCCATCTGGCTACAGTCGTGCGGAATTTTCCCCGGTCTGCACCTTACGCATTTGGCTTAAGCCGCTGAAATCGCGACAGTAGGGGACTGCTGGCATGAAGCTTGTAATGACGACGGAGGGCAAACGAATGGCCTTGAGAACAAGGGAAGACGAATCGGGGAAAGAGAAGCAGAAAGCGAAAGAAAATTACCCGGCGCGGGCAGGATCAAACCGAAGCCGTCCGTCACTGACCGATTCATCCGTTATTAATTGTGGAGGTAGATTGTGAAAAATCAAAAAGCGAAGTCCCGGCATTTTCCCCAGCTGCTCGCCGCCCTGCCATTGCTGGTTTCCGCCGGGCTGCTCGCCAACATGGCGCCCCCGACTGCGGCCCATCACTACCAACCCGCCGAGGTCCAGCCCATCTGGATGAAAATCGACCTGAACGCCGACGGCAAGATCAGTCGCGACGAACTCCGTGAAGAAGATCCCCGCCTTCTGAGCCGGTTCGACGCAGCCGACCTGGACCACGATGGCGTGCTGAGCCTGCGCGAACTCGAGGTCCTGCTGCTGAGCGTCTAACCGGCAGATAAACCTCAAAACTTACCACGAAGATCACGAAGAACACGAAGTGGCACGAAGAAGGACAAAGAAAGGCGATGTGAGTATTCTTTACGCGGACAACGTCACAATGGCTGTTGGCAACGATCGAAAACCGGTGCTGGACATCCGTCGAGACTAACCTGCTCTTCTTCGTGCTCTTCGTGTTCTTCGTGGTGAGAACTATTCTGCCTTTCAGTCAATGGCCGCGACGACGCGACCGAGGATGCTGCCCGCCTTCAACTGATCCAGCGTCCTGCTTACTTCCGCGAGCGGGCGCTTTTCGATCGGGATCGGCTTGATCTTTCCCGCGCGCGCCATTGCGATGACTTCCTTCAGTTCGGTGACATTGCCCACGCTCGATCCCTGGATCCGCCACGCGCGCTGCACCACCATGACCAGCGAGACCGGAATTTCTCCGCCGAAAAGCCCCACCACGATCAGCTTGCCGCCTTTGCGCAGCGCGCCGAGCGCAAGCGTGGCCGTGTCGGCGGCGCCCACCAGGTCGACGGCGCCGTATAACGGCCCGCTCGCGGCCTCCAGGAGTTTCTTCGCCGCATCGGGATCGCGCCCGTTGACCGTCGCGGCCGCACCTTCTTTCTTCGCCACCTCGAGCTTCTTGTCGTCGATGTCGACGACCACGATGCGTTGGTGGCCGATGGCTTTGAGCATTTCGATCGCCATCAATCCAAGTCCGCCGGCACCGAATACCGCCACCCATTCGTCGCTCGGGACGGGCTTCAATTGCGCGACAGCGGAGTAAGTTGTCAGGCCCGAGCACGACAGGGTCGCCGCCCACATTGGATCGACCCCGCTCGCATCGACCAGATATTTTGCATCTGGCATCAGCAGATGGTCGGCATAACCGCCGGGACGCTGGATGCCGATCCAGCGCGGCGCCATGCAATGGTTATCCATGCCCTCCAGGCAACGCGCGCATTTTCCGCAACCGATCCACGGACACACCAGCCGGTCCTGGCCGATCGGCACATCCTTCGCGTCCGGTCCCGCGGCAATCACGGTACCGAAAGGCTCGTGGCCCAGGGTCACCGGCGGATTCATGCCGCGGTCGCTCATGTTGAGGCGCTTGCCCCCGCCCAGGTCGAAGTAGCCGTCGCGAATGTGCACGTCGCTGTGGCATACGCCGCAGTACTTGAGCTTCAGAAGCACTTCCGTGCCGGTCGGCTTCGGCGTCGGCTTCTCCGCTTTCTGCAAAGGCTTGCCCCACTCGACCACGTCGTAACTCAGCATTGCTTTCTCCCCGTCATGTTTTTATCGGCTTTCGCCTCGCGCCCGAATCCTAGCACCGTGCGGCTTGTCTCGTACAAACTGCGAGATTCACCACAGAGGCACAGAGGTCACAGAGGGAGAACCAATTGGCGAAACAGAAATTAGGTTGCCCAGTGCGGGATCGGCACACGTCTCTCAATGGCTCAAAGAAACGCGAGATTCGAGTCTGTTGTCCCTCTGCGTCCTCTGTGCCTCTGTGGTGAAAATTGCTTTCGAAAATAAAAGCCACTTGGACTTGCGGAAGCGATAGAAAAGATAAAAGTCGAGCGCCGCCATGATGCTTATGGCGAGCGGATAGCCGTGTTCCCACTCGATCTCCGGCATATGCTTGAAATTCATGCCGTACACGCCGGCTATGGCGGTGGGGACCGCGATCAGTGCGGCGTAGGATGCCAGGCGCTTGGTGACTTCGTTGTCCTGGATGGTCAGCAGAGACAGGTTCACCGTGATCGCGGTCGTTACCATTTCGCGCAGACTTTCGATCGACTGGTTCAGGCGCACCAGATGGTCGTAGATGTCGCGAAAATAGTCCTGCAGGCGCGTCAGGCAGGTCGAATTCCTTTTGCATGGTGGCGAGTTCCTCGCGCGTGGGCTCGAACAGCGCGACCCAGACGAAACACTCCGGCTGGCAAACGTAGCTGTGAATTTCGCTGGGCTGGATGTCGGCGAGCTTCTTCCCGCCCTCGTAAGCGACGCAATTGATGAACATGGTTTTTTCCCTTGCAGAATCCTAGCATTCGTGCAGGCACTTCGTGCATCGCGCAGTTCTCACCGCAAAGACTCTTTTCAGTACCCCCTTAAGGGGTACTGAAAAGAGTCTTTGCGGTGAGAATTTTCCGAGCCTTTAGTAAGGCCGCCGCCCAAGATAATTGCCGGGCGGGTCGTAGTTGCAGGAAACGATCAAGGTCTTGTTGCAGATCGCTTCACCGCAGCCGAGCGCTGCGGTGTCACGCCAGACCATCTGCGTGTAATGGCCGGCCGGGTGCCAGTTGGATTGCGTCAGCACGCCGCCGTGGTAGTCCTTCTTTTCGGTTTCCCACGCCTTGGCCGCGTCCACGGCAGTGTAGTGGCCCGCGGTTCCCTGGAACAGATTTTCGCCGTACTTGCCCTCTGTGTGATGCACCATCCGGCAGTCTGTGGCAGCCAGATGGTCGGCCCATTCCTGCGCGTAGGCCGCCAGTGCCGGGGACCACTTGATCGGACCAACACCGACATCGGCGCGCACTTTGTCGTGATAGACGGTGATGGCCTGGATATCCTTGCCGGACATTTTCGAACCGGAACCGGGTCGGGCTGCCGGCTTGGCGACAACCACAGGAGCGGGCGACGGCCCCTCCGGCTGCGGTGCGCAACCAGCCATCAGGGCAACACAAAGCGCGGAAAAGAGGAAAAGGCAAGCACGCCGCATCAGTTGCGATACCTGGCCATGATGGCATTGATGCTGGCGTTGGAGGGAGCCGACGGCGCGGATGCGATCACAGGCGAGGTCGAAATCGAACAACGGGTGTTCGCTGCGTCCGGTGGCATCCTCGATGTTGCAACCCACCGCCCCGTCTTCCGGACTGGCGCCATATCCGGCCCCGAGATCCGCCGTCACCGGCACCGGAACAGCAGCGACAATCTGTGGGAGGCACTCGAGCATGCGATCGAATTGCTTGCCCTTCTGCGATTGGATGCTCATGGCCTTACCGGGTGCCCCCTGTCTGGAAGATTTCCGACTGGTGTTCGCCGAGCAGCGGTGGCGGCTTTGCGGAATCGAGCGGCGTCACCGACATCCTGATCGGACTCGCCGTCATCTTCAATGTTCCCGCCGGCGCGTACGGGACCTCGACGACCATGCCGCGCGCACGGACCTGCGGATCGTCGAACACCTTGTCGATGGAAAGGATCGGGCCACAGGAAACGCCCGCTCTGGCCAACGCACCGCTCCAGTCGGCGACCGGGCGGCCGCGGAATATCGCGTCGAGCAGCGGCGTGACCTGCGCACGATTGCGCACCCGCGCCGAATTCGTCGCGAAGCGCTCGTCAGTGGCGATCTCGGGCCGGCCCGCCGCCTCGCAAAGTTTCCTGAACTGGACATCGTTCGCGGCCGCGACGATCACGTAGCCATCCGCGCATTCGAATACCTGGGAGGGCATGACGCTCGGATGCACGCCGCCGTTTCTTTTCGAGACGACGCCGGCACCAAGATAAGCCGAGCCTATGTTGGCCATCGACGCGACGCCAACGTCGAGCAGCCCGATATCGATGTGCTGGCCCTCGCCGGTTTCCTTCCGGTGCAGCAGCGCCGCGAGAATGCCGATCACGCAATATTGGCCGGACATCAGGTCGACCACCGCAACGCCGACCCGTTGTGGCGTCGTGTCCGCCTTGTCCTCGGGTTCACCGGTGACGCTCATCATGCCGCACATTGCTTGCGCAATCGGGTCATAGCCCGCACGCTCCGCGTACGGTCCGGTCTGGCCGAAGCCGGTGATCGAGCAGTAGATCAATCCCGGGTACAAGTCGTGCAGCGAACCGTAGTCAAGGCCGTAGCGTGCGAGGTCGCCAACCTTGTAATTTTCCACCAGCACATCGCACTGACCCGCCAGTTCGCGAACCTTCTTTTGCGCGTCCGCATCGGAAAGATCCAGCACGACCGATTTCTTGCCGCGATTGCAACCGGCGAAATACGTCGTCTCGGGCGTGTCGTTGCCCTGAGCATCCTTTACGTACGGCGGCCCCCAGCCACGCGTGTCGTCGCCCGTTTCCGGCCTTTCGACCTTGATGACCTCCGCGCCGAGGTCGGCCAGAATCTGCGTAGCAAACGGCCCCGCCAGCACGCGCGTCAGGTCCAGCACTTTGATTCCCTTAAGAGGTCCGCTCATCTCGTCACCATGAAATCAGAATCCAGGGCAAAGTTCTTGAACCACGGAGGACACGGAGGAAGCGGAGGAAAGACAAAAGCAATGGGTAAGATGTCTCGCTAGTTGATGGCCAGTCGCAATCACAATTGGCAAATGGAGTGTGGAATTTGGCATTCCGCAATTATTCCAATTGTTCTTCCCCGTTCTTGCTTTTCCTCCGTGTCCTCCGTGTCCTCCGTGGTTCGCATTGAGTTTCGCAAGAATACAGCCAAGCCGATATCATGGGGAAAACGACGAGGAGACCATTGCATGAATGTGAGAACAGACGAAGCGGCGGCCGCGCTGATGCGCGATCACGCCGCGAAGAGCAAGATTGTGCCGTTTGCGCGGGACTACGGCGCAACCGACCTGGCGGGAGCGTATGCGATCCAGGCGGCCTACGTAAAAAGGCTGGAAGCAGTCCTCGGCCGGCGTGTCGGCTACAAGATCGGCCTGACTTCGAAGCGCATGCAGGAAATGTGTGGCGTCAATCATCCGAATTCCGGCGTGGTTTTCGAGAAGCGGTTGCACCAGAGCGGCGTATCGCTCTCCCTGTCCAGACTCGGCCGGCTCGGCATCGAGTTCGAATGCTGCGCCCGCCTCGGCACTTCGCTGGCCCCGCGCGGCAAGCCCTACACACTCGATGAAGTCGCCTCTGCCGTGGATGCCGTGTGCCCCGCTTTCGAAGTCATCGACGACCGTAATTCCGACTACCCGCTCGATCTGCTTTCCCTGGTCGCGGACAACTCGTGGAATGAAGGCAACGTGCTCGGCGAGTTCAAGAACACCTGGCCGAATCTCGGCACGGCGACGAGCGTGCTGGAATGCAACGACAAGGTCATCGATGAAGGCAAGGGCGCCGACGTGCTCGGCCATCCGTTCGAACCGTTGCGCTGGCTGGCGAATAACCTTAACGAACTTGGGCAAACGCTGAACAAGGGGGCGATCGTGCTGACCGGAAGCTGGGTCACCACCCGCTTCCCCAAAGCCGGCGAGCACTACAAGTACACGATCGAGGGTGTGGGGTCGGTGGAGATCAGTATTGCCGCTTAACCACCGTGACTATCTTGACTGCGTGACGGTCGTGACCGCCGCAAAGGCGAAGAACAGGAGGATTCAGCAGCGCTGCCGAAAGCGATCCCACTACCGCAGTCACAGCTGCACCCCAACGCCGCGCAGCCTATCCTGGGCACTTCGCGCAACGAGGGCCGATTGAAAACCTTTTGATTCAAACAATATTTTCCCGCCCCACGCAGCCTATTTCTTATTGAGACGGCAAATAAGGTTATACGTCTTGAGCACATAAGGCACACAGCAGTATTATTACGGGTGTGAAGCCCATGAGATGGAGCGCCGAGAAGAGTCTTTCGCTCAAAGCGGAACGTGGCGTCTCTTTCGAGGAAGTTCTTTCCGCGATCTCTCAGGGTGGTCTTCTCAGTGTAATGGACCACCCCAACCGGGCGAAGTACGGGCATCAAAAGATGCTTGTCGTGAGAATACGTGACTACGCATACCTGGTTCCGTACGTTGAAAGCGAGATTGAAATATTTTTGAAGAGCATTATGCCGAGCCGCAAAGCGACGCGGGCATTCTTATCAGGAGAAAAGTGACATGAACAACGGGGAAAGGCTGTTGGAACAGGAAATTCTTGCTTCTTTCGAGCGGGGCGAATGGAAGCCCGTTCGGAATCAGAAAGGCGAGATTTCGCGGCTTAGAACAGCGGCGGAGGCGACGTTGCTCAAGAACCGACGCGTCAACATCAGAATCTCTTCGCAGGATCTGGAGGGGCTGCACGCCCGCGCTGCAGAGGAGGGTGTTCCATACCAGACCCTTATGGCGAGCGTACTTCACAAGTTCGTGTCGGGTCGCCTAATCGAACCGTCAAGACGTATAATCGGGTAAGGGCCGGCGTCTAACCGGCCCTCCCCACACCGCCCGGCATGCGGGTCCGCACCGGGCGGTTCACGTACAGGGAGTACGCGCCGCACTC
>JAYVMZ010000042.1:0-24290 GCA_043758735.1 Betaproteobacteria bacterium | reverse complement strand
TCTGTCATCAATCATGAAACGCTCAATAGTTTGCGGGAAATTGGACCATGACGCGAAGTCCGCGTTGTTGATCGGCGGAATCGAGCGCGACCGTGGCGCGATGGCGCACGGCCACGCTTTTGACGATTGCAAGCCCCAATCCGCTGCCGATCTCGCCCGAGCCTTCCTGGCGAGCGAAGCGATCAAAGGCCCGTTCCCTGAATTCGACGGGGATGCCCGGTCCATTGTCCGTGACTGTCAACACCGCCTGGTTGTTCTGCGTGGCGACAGTAACGTCGATTTTTCCTCCGTGCTGAACATAGCGGATGGCATTGTCGATGAGGTTGCCCAGCATCGTCCGCAAGGCTTCGGCGTCGCCCGACACCCACACCGGCAGTTTGCTTTCAACGCCGAGGTCGATATCCTTTTCTTGTGCAAGCGAAGCATGCTCGGCCACGCTCTGCCTGGCGAGTTGCGCAAGTTCCACCGGAACCTCGAACTGCTCGGCAACGTCCGGCTCTTCACGGGCAAGCGTCAAAAGCTGTTGCACCAGATGTACTACCCGCTTCACTCCGGCATCGAGTTGCGAGAACGCCGCGGCGCGTTCTGCGTCCGTACTCGCGCGCCGGGCAAGCTGGATCTGCAACTGCACCGCGGTCAGAGGCGTGCGCAATTCGTGCGCGGCATCGGCGATGAAATTGCGCCGCATCGCAAACGCGTTGTTCAGGTGTCCGAGCAAATTATTCAGGGCTGTCACGAGGGGACGAACTTCGCTGGGCAGGCCGGCTTCAGGCAATGGCTGCAACGCCGATGCCGACCGTTCCCCGACGGCATCGGCCACTTTGGTCAGGGGACGCAGGCCGCGTCCGATGATGATCCAGATCACGATTCCGAGCGCAACAATGAGAAACAGCATCGGAAGCAGCGTGCGTAGCGCCGCCTCGGCGGCGAGTGCGTGCCGCACGCCGGTCGGTTGCGCTACCTGAACCGTGTGGCCATGCGATTGGATGCTGAAGATCCGCCAGGAAGATTTCGGCGCGGACGCGTTTGAAAACCCGGCCTGGGCGCGGGGCGGCAATACGGGAAGGTCATCCGACACATAGACAAGGCGCCCGGCGCGATCCCAGACCTGGATGATCAGGTCGTCTTCTTCCTCGACAACCGGAGGGGGAATGACACCGCCGAGCGAGTCTTCCCGAAAGGACAAGGCGACTTGCTTCAGTTGATAGTCAAAAACTTTGTTGAATTCGAGATCCATGGTCAGATAGGTTCCCGCTGCGGCGACCAATCCAGCAATGAAGAGCGTTGTCAGCAGCCAGACGAGCAATCGGCGGCGGATGGATTTCATAGCTTCTTCGGAATCAGGTAGCCAACGCCCCGGATGTTCTTGATGAACTCCCGGCCGAGTTTCTTGCGCAGCGAGTGGATATAGACCTCCACCGTGTTGCTTTCGACTTCGGAGCCCCATCCGTAGAGCTTTTCTTCCAGCTGTGCCCGCGAAAATACGGAGCCTGGCCGTTCGAGGAAGGTCAGCAACAGCTCGAATTCGCGCCCGGACATGGGAACAACCTTCCCCTTGACGGTTACTTCGCGCGTCGCCGGATCGATGGCCAGGGCGCCGCGGGTGATGAAAGGACTCGCACGGCCCGCGTGCCGGCGAAGGAGCGCACGCACCCGTGCTGCGAGTTCGTCCAGGTCGAACGGTTTCGTCAGGAAATCGTCGGCGCCCCCATCCAGCGCCCTGACGCGATCGGCAACCCCGTCGCGTGCGGTCAAAATCAGCACGGGAATGGAATTGCCCTGCTCACGCAACTCCCTGAGAATCTGGCTGCCGTCCTTTTTTGGCAGCCCGAGATCCAGCAGCATCAGGTCATAGACCTCGTGGGACATCGCCAGATCTGCGGCAGTGCCATCCTGCACCCAATCAACGCTAAAACCGTCCTGCATCAAACCCTGCCGAACGCTAGTTCCTATCATCGGGTCATCTTCGACCAGCAGTAATCGCATAGTTTTCGTTGCAGCGCACGGCCGCTAAATAAATCGTGTAAACGCCGGAACCATCCCGCTCCGGCGTGCTCGCGGTCAAAACTCACGGGGATTAACTTAATCTCTCGGGGTCTAATTCCCCGCGGCTTGCCGCGAACGTTAGACAGAAGTTCTGACGTCATACCCCGCCCCTTGGGGCGGGGTTGTTGATTGAAAACTTAAATCGCATCGTCGCAAGTTTCTTTCGCGCATGCATTCACGCCGGATAGCCCAATCAGATCAGCCTACTACGTCCGTCACTGAAAATCATTAAGTCTACGTTAAGAATGGCCGGCTAGTCTGAAAAAATCGATCCGGCGCCGCCGCGGGGAGGGGGCTTGCAGAAATCAAGCCGTAATATATTCAAAGCCCGGTCATGCCTTTTACCTCTGGCATGCCGCGGTCCCGTTTGTCGTCTTCGCTTTGCTTATTCTGGCGGTCCAATTCACTGATCTGGATCGAAGGGCAACGGAACTGTTTTACGATGCGTCGAACGGTGTGTTTCCCTTGCGCGACGACTGGTTGCTGCAGACGGTGGAGCATGTCGGCGCAAAGAGGGCTGTCATCCTGCTGGCGGTGCTTGTGATCGTCGCTTGGCTGGCAAGTCATGGAATGGCGTCCCTTAAGGCACTCCGGCCTGTGTTATTTTTTATCTTCGTCGGCATGGCGCTATCCGTGCTTTCGGTCTCGACCCTGAAAAATTCCAGTACGCAACACTGCCCGTACGACCTGCCCCGCTACGGGGGCGTCCTGGCCGAACCCGCCGGGCCGTTTGAAACGTTGCAAAAAGAGACCAAGCCGGGGAGGTGCTGGCCGAGCGGTCACGCTTCAGCCGGATTCTGTCTGTTTGCCTGGTATTTCGCCGCCCTGAGACTCGAGAGGCGCCGTCTCGCCATGTACTTGCTCGCCGGCGTGATCGTCATAGGCTCATTGCTGAGCGCCGGGCGGGTGGCCCAGGGCGCGCATTTCGTTTCGCACTGCCTGTGGTCGGCTGCTGTTTGCTGGTTCGTTACGTTGGCGCTGTACGAGGCATTGCTTCGCCGGCGGCCAATCCCGGCTCTTTCGTCGTCGTTGACAACGCCCAATCAGGCGGCCTCGTGAACAAGGTCGCAAAAGTCACTACGCTGTTCTGGGTCATAAAAATTCTTGCCACGACGGTTGGCGAAACCGGCGGGGACGCTCTTTCCATGACACTGAATCTCGGTTATGCCTTGAGCACTCTTGTCTTTCTCGCGGTCTTCTGCGTGGTGCTGGCAATCCAGATCAGTTCGCAGCGGTTTCATGCATTTTCCTACTGGGCGGTGGTCGTAGCGACTACGACCGTAGGAACGACGTTATCGGATTATTTTGATCGCACCCTTGAATTCGGGTACGTGAAATCTTCGGTAATTCTGTTTTGTGGCGTAGTCGCCGTCCTGTTTGTATGGAATCGCGTCGAGGGGCATATCGAGTTCGAGAAAATAACCAACAGAAAAGCGGAGGTGTTCTATTGGTTGACGATTCTGGTATCCAATACCCTCGGCACGGCGCTGGGGGATTTTGTTGCGTCGACAGCCGGTCTGGGATTTGAACGCGGCGCCCTGATCTTCGCCGCTCTGCTGGCGTCGGTGGCGACCCTGCATTTTTTATTGAAGAGTATCCCGCCGGCCATCCTGTTCTGGGCCGCCTATGTTCTGACCCGCCCGCTCGGCGCCACACTTGGAGATGTACTCACCAAGTCTCGTATGGAAGGCGGGTTGGCGCAAGGCCGCATCCTGTCTACCCTCATTATCGGAGGACTCATGATCGTGGCCATTATCCTTGCGTCCCGATGGGAGCGTGCCGCCGAAAATTGAGTGTCGATTGCCACCATGCGCCGAACTTGTTAACAGGTTGTTCAGACTCGTGCCGGAAAACACATTCTCGCTGTGGAACAAGTTCGATCTCGGCGCCGGCTGGTTCACCTACTGGTCGTAATTCCAGAGCGCTTCCTACACCTCGTTCAACAATACGGTGCAGCTGCCGGGCTTGTACCGCGTCGATGGAGCAGTGTATTGCACCTTCCCCGGTGGCAAGACGAGGATCGCACTCAACATCGAGAACCTGCTCGACAAAGAGTATTTTCCGACGGCCGACGGAGACAACAACATCAGCCTGGGCGCGCCGATCAATGGAAGGGTGACGCTGTCAATGGCGTTCTGAAACGCCGTCACGGCTTCACCCATCACGCGTCGCGGCTCCATCCGTCACGGCATCACCCTGCCACGGCATCACCGGGATTCGTCCTCTTTCCATCCGGCTTTCAGATTCATTTCCCGGTGCCAGCGGTTCTCAGGTTCTTCGATTCCTCTCTGTTGGGGGCATTTATCGCCTATACGAGTAGTAGAGGCAAGCCCGCATCCTCGCGGCAGTCATGCGTTCCACCATTGCAAACAATAACCGGGCCGCTGGTCTGGGCGAGCAAACAAATGCTAGGCTTGTGCCACGATGCGATCAAGGACGCGTGGCCACTTACCTTAATCTGCTGGAGCCAGAGTCGCTGGTGCGGCAGTTCGTCGCGCATCCGCCGCAGGCGTTCGAGGCTTTTGTTTCGCCTGAAGGAGCCCCCGCGTTTACGACCCGCTTCGACCTTCTGACCACCATGGATGATCCGGTCCGGCTGCGCATAGCGACGCTTCCTTTTTACCGCCATTGGTGCGGTCAGCTGAGACCCCGGACGTGCTTCGTTGGTACGACAGTCTCGGAATACGCACTGTTTCCGAGGGATTCCGCGCCCGCCTTGCTGGTGCCGGCGCTGAAAAGCCGTTATGCAGATGAGTATCCTTTCCTCATCATCAAGGATGTGCCGCAGGACTCTCCGCTGCTGGATGCGGCCAGCAACGCGCACGCGCATGAACTCGCCGAGGCCTGCAAGGCGGCGGGTTTCGTACTTCTCCAGGGTCAGGCATTGGCCTATGTTCCGATCGACTTTACTTCGGTCGATGACTACATCTCTCGATTGTCATCCGGGCGCCGCAAGGATATCCGCCGCAAGCTCCGCGTCAGTGCGGATCTCGCAATTGAAGCAGTGCCTTGTGGCAGCGCGAGGTTTCGAAATGCCGCTGTGCTGGACGAATACTATGCGCTCTACCTGAACGTGTTCCACCAGAGCACGGTGCATTTCGATTTGTTGAGCGCGGCATTCTTCCGGGATTTGCTGCAGGACGCCTCCAGCGGGGGCGTCGTTTTCGAGTATCGCCACGGCGGACGCCTGATCGGATACAACATGTGTTTCGTCAGCGGGAAAATGCTGATCGATAAATATGTCGGCTTTCGCTATCCCGAGGCGCGTGCGTCGAACCTTTACTTCGTCAGTTGGTTCCACAACCTCGCCTACGCGCTGGAGCGCGGGCTGACCCACTATGTCGCCGGCTGGACCGACCCCGAGATCAAGGCCTATCTCGGTGCCCGGTTCACCTTCACCCGGCACGCCGTCCATGTCCGCAACGGTTTGCTGCGCGCCATTTTGCGGCGGCTTACCGCCCACTTCGAACGCGACCGCACCTGGCGCGATGCTCATCCCGATGACAGCCCCGGTCGTTCTTGACATCGACGGCTCGGTCGGACCGCTGCCCGATGCAGTGGTGCTGCCGCTGGGCGCCTGGCAGGAGCGCATCCGCTTCGGTTGCGGCATGCGCACCTACCGCGAATTCGCGCAGTTGCTCGACCGTGCGCTGCCTGCCGGTCACGGCACGGTCTTTCTCGGCAGTGGCGACTTTCATCACGTGAGCCACGCACTGATCGCCCGCCGCAGCCCGGATCGCAGGTTCAAGGTGGTGGTGCTCGACAATCATCCGGACAACATGCGCTTTGCGTTCGGCATCCACTGCGGATCGTGGGTGCGGCGTGTCGCGGCGCTGCCGTGGGTCAGCCACGTGCACGTGCTGGGCATTACATCGAGCGACGTCACCGTGGCACACGCGTGGGAGAACTACTTCACTCCGTTGCTTCGCGGCAAGCTCACCAACTGGTGTATCGGCGTCGACGTTCGCTGGGCGGCGCGGCTGGGTCTGGCCGAAAGATTTCTCGCATTCGATAGCGCGGCCGAACTGCTCGACCGCTTTGCCGAAACCCAGCGCAATGATCCCCTCCCGACCTATCTGACGATCGACAAGGATGTGCTGAACGCCGGCGTGGCGCGCACCAACTGGGATCAAGGCTGCATGAGCGAGGCCGAAATGCTTCAGACGATCGCATTGTTCCGGGGGCGTCTGGCCGGCAGCGACATCACGGGGGACGTTTCGACTTACCGCTATCGGACGGGTTGGAAGCGCTGGATGATTGCGATGGACAATCAGCCTGATGTCAGCGGCGCACAACTGGCTGACTGGCAGGGCCAGCAGCACGCCCTCAACCTGCGCCTGCTGGACGCGCTGCGCGTTTGCGACTAGTTGTCGAACTCCGGACTTATGGTCCCACAGCCACGTCGGCGCGAGAAGGTTGGCCTCGGCCAGGCACAGGCAAATTGAACAAGCGCCGATCGGTCCCAACACGCGTCAGGCACCGGCGTTCACTCACTCGATTTAGCTCTTTCTCACGTGCGTGTCCACGCGTCTCACCTTCGCCGGCCAGTTGTATCGCCTTATGCTCGGTGGAACAGAACTCATTGATGACGTGGACGTGACTACCCCAAGTGGTAAGACGCGTGCCGCTGTCGCGATCGGCGACGGCGTAATGTCCGAACTCGTTGTTGACCACGGTGTAATGAATGGACCGCTGGTCGCCCATTACCGAGCTTAAGACGTAGCCCTCGAGATCGTCCAGCAGGTGCGACTCGCCGGCACGACAGTGCGGACATAGGCGCACGTAGCTTTCGATCGCCACTAATACGGAGAAATGCTTTGACTCGTCGACGTGCCCACATTCCAGGCACTTGGAAATGCCTTCAATTGTTCTCATCCCTCGCCCCTTATTCAGTCAATGGGTGATGTCACACTGATACCGGCACACGGGTGCGCACGCCCGCAAAATTACAAGACTTACATTTCTGACGTATGACGTAGATACAGCCTTTCTCCGGACTGTCGTCTCACAGAGACAAAAGAAACAGGCTTTACGTCCTCTTGGCTTTCGTTTGCCGAGTATTCGAAAAGTTCCCCGACCCACAGGCAATCGATCTGACAGAACGGATTCGACAACTTGCACGCGAAAGGAGAATGAAGATGCGAGCTGTGCACCGATGTAGGGGTCGCCTGATCGCCGGCTGAATTACTTTTGGAAGAAACGGGAAGCGCGACTCGGAATAAAAAACAATGGACGGGTTTTCCGCAGGCGCGTGCCAATAGTCGTAAACGCGGGGAATTCGGCAAGCGTCGGCGTGTTTTCGCGAATGAGCGTGGGCACATTCCCGAAAGTTTCCCCGGCGTGCGCGCCCGACTTCAGGGTGCTACAGGCGCCAGCCGTAGCCGAAGTAAAAGAGATTGCTCATTCTGCGTTCCACGATCGGGCTGTTGGCGAGGGCATCGCCAAGACGGGTTGCTTCATAGCCGAACAGGAGGGTGCTGCGTTGGCCGAAATCGTAATTGAAATGCAATCCGGCATTCACGTTGGTGCCACTGCCCGGTTGATAGAAAGGTCGCGTAGCGGTGGTCTCGTTGCTCCCGACGCCGTAGTAATAGTTGGCCACCAGGGAGTCCATTCGTTCCAGTCCGACGAAAGCCTCGACGCCGAAATGGCCCGTGATCTCCGCGCGCTTGAAGCTCAGGAGCCTGAAAAGACCGCCTTCGCTCGCACCGGTGATGTCATGCAGGTAGCCCAGACTCACCCCGGCATTGCCCGACCCGTAGTCGAGGCTCAATCCGGTTTCGATGCTCGACTTTCTGGCCATCATCCCGGTGAGTCGCCGGCCATCACTCGAATTGAAACCCAGACGGGGAGTAGCGACGATGGCCAGGCCCAGGGTTTTGTCCTGGTTGCTCAACACATAGAGTCCCGCCTGCCAATAGTCGATATAGGCGAAGTCGCCGAACTCCAGGGAGGCGAGCGGGACCGGAAAGGTTTGATAATCCGCGCCGCCGCTGTAGCGGGAATCCATCAGCGCGCCCACCCCAAGCCGTCCAGTGACGAATTTTCCGTCCGAACCAGTGTCCGCCGCTTCGGCGTGAGTGTCGTCGGCTGCGAATCGGCAAACAACGAGAAACAGGCAGGACGCGATGAATCGTTTTCGCGTCAAGGCCTGCTGCCCGGAGCATGTTGCCGGCGCTTTGGTTGTAGCTTGCGTTGCGCCGGTATCCAGTTGCGAACTCGTCATTCAGGGGGTCGACAATTCGTTATGATCTGCCACTCATGAAAAATTATCTTGCATCCAAGCACGCACTCGCAATCGGCATCGCGCTCGCGACCATCCTCGACACTGCCGGCCAGTTGCTGTGGAAGTTCTGCGTCGCAAGCCTGCCGACGACTTCCGGATTGCTGCAGGCCGGCGAGGCCGTACTGCGGCAACCGCTATTCATCGTTCTTGCGGCGATATTCCTCTTCCAGTTGTTCAATTGGATGAAGGTGCTCGAACATGCCGATCTGAGTTTTGCGCAACCCATTACATCACTGAGCTATGTCACGGTCTGCGTACTGTCGGCGATTTTGTTTGGTGAACATATCGGCATTGCCAAGACGGCCGGCGTTGTGTGTGTACTTGGCGGCGTATGGCTGGTAAGCCAGGGCAAACCGCTGGCACAGGATAACCCGGGTATTCGACCGTGACCATACCGCTGAGCGCGCCGCTGGCGGGAATCGTCCTGGTGGTTTTGAGTTCCGCGATCGAAGGCTTCGCACAAGTGTGCCTGAAGCGTTCGGCGGATCTGTCGGCCGGCAAGCTGCGATGGCTGAGTCTGGGAATCGTATTATTCGTTTTCGAAGCGCTGCTCTACACCGGAGCGCTGCAATCGCTGGATATCAGCACGGCGTATCCGCTGGGTGCGCTGAGCTTTGTTTCCGTCACGCTGTTCTCGCGCTGGTTGCTGAAGGAATCCATCGATCGCAAACGTTGGCTCGGGTTGGGCCTGATCGTTTGCGGCGCCGCGCTCGTCGTGGGGTAGCCGTAACAGCCAGCCGGTGTGGGACTCGCAGGGCCGGGCCGCCGCCTTCAGATTGACTTTCTCGCCGTAACCAGCTGGGGCACCGCCGAGGATGGTGCCTGGCCGGGGAGGGGGCGGTTCAGGCAGCGGCGAAAGAACTCCGCGGAGAGCCGGATAACGTCGTCACGCTGCTGGTCGATCGTAATCATGTGGTAGCAGTCGTCGAGGTATTCCACGCTGACAGGGCCGGCCAGGTGCCGCGCAAGATACTCGGCGTTTTTCGGACTGGTCACGTCGTCGTCCCTGGCCTGCAGCACCAGTGCCGGTGTCCGGATCGACGGCATCTCCTGTTTGACGATGCCGATCAGTCTCCGCAATTCGCGCAACGAACGCCCGAGCATGCCCAGGTTCCCGGCTGCATCGCTGTGACCGGACACCATGCTCGCGTGAATCACCTGGCGCAGGCGTTCGTTCTTGATTCCGTATGGAAAGTTCTCGATGAACCGATAGCGTTCTCCCATCGGGGTGCGCAAAAACAGCGGCAGCAGGAATGCGAGCTTGGGGATGGCCCAGCCGTCGTAGAACAGGGTCGTCGAGTACAGGCCCAGGCCGCGAATCTTGCACGGATGCTGGGCCGACAGGTGCATCCCCATGACCGCGCCCATGGACAACCCGGCGACGAAGACATCGGCGTGGCGCGAGGCGATGTCGCGCCAGGCCTCCTCGACGCCGCGGTACCAGTCCCGCCAGCCGGTTTGCAGCAGATCGCTTTCGCTGCCGCAATGGCCGGCAAGCTGGATGCCGTACACGCTGAATCCTCTCGCCGCGAGGCCCCGGCCGACCGCCTGCATTTCTATCGGGGTTCCGGTCAGGCCATGAATCAGCAAAACGGCTGCGTCGCCATCTCCATAGCGAAAACTCCGGTCCACGACGGCAGGCCGGGTGGGGCCTTGCGCTGCCGCGGTCGGTGTTCCCGACCAAGGCGCTTTGCCGAACCAGCCATAGAGCCATTGCTGCCAGAGGTTGGTGTCTTCATGCGGCGTATGGTGTTTCGGGGGTTTCATGTCCGGTCGTCCCCGTTTGCTTGGGCAGGCAATCCTGCGTTCGTCGGTTGTTCATGCATGGGTTATTAACGCGTCACCCGCCGAAACAGTTGATCGAGAAGCTGCATGGCTAGGTCCATTTCCTCGTAGCTGATGTCGAGGGACGGGGCGAGCGTGATGACGTTTTTATAGTAACCGCCAATATCGAGCACTAGGCCGTAGCGTTTGCCGCCCACCTCGAGGTCCGCCTTCATTGCCTCGATTACCATGCGGTCGACGGTCGACTTGTCGGGCGTAAAGCCATCATCGGTGCAGACCTCGATTCGTAGCGCCATTCCCAGGCCGTCGACGTCGCCGATGATCTTGTAGCGACGCTTCAATTCGCGAAGTTGTTCGAGAAGGTAGACGCCCTTCTCGCGGGTCAGCGTCTCGTAGTCTGTTTCGGACATGAGCTTCAGGGTTTCGAGGGCGACCGCGGTGCCCAGCGGATTGGAAGAAAACGTCGAGTGCGTCGACCCCGGCGGGAATAGTTCCGGATTGATCAACTCCTCGCGCGCCCAGACGCCTGCAATCGGGTTGAGGCCGTTTGTAAGAGCTTTGCCGAACACGATGATGTCGGGTTTTACGTTGAAGTTTTCAATCGCCCAGAATTTTCCAGCGCGATAAAAACCCATCTGGATTTCATCGTCGACGAGCAGGATCCTGCGTGCTTCGAGGATCTGCTTGAGTTTCTCGAAGTAACCCGGCGGCGGAATTACGTAGCCGCCCGTGCCCTGGATCGCTTCAACAAAAAACGCCGCGAATTCGGCGGCATTGGCCTTAGGATCCCATACGCCGCAATACTCGGTATCGAACAGCCGGGCAAACTGGTCCACGCAATAAAGGCCGCAGTCTTCGCGCTTCTTTCCGTAAGGACAGCGAAAGCAATAGGGGAACGGCACGAATTGGGCGCGGTCGCCAAAATGACCATAGCGCCTACGGTAACGGTAAGAAGAAGTGATTGCGGAGGCGCCCAGCGTCCGGCCGTGGTAACCGCCCTCGAAAGCGAACATCAGGCTCTTGCCCCCGGATGCGTTTCTCACCAGCTTGAGTGCGTCCTCTACGGACTGCGATCCGCCGACGTTGAAATGTACGCGGCCTTTCATATTCCAGGTCTTTTCAACCCGCTGTGCAATGCCCTTCGCCAGTTCCACCTTTTCCTTGTGGACGTATTGGCTGGCAAGCTGGGGCAGCGTGTCGATCTGGCGTTTGAGCGCTGCGTTCAGCCGGGGGTTGGCGTATCCGAAATTGCAGGCCGAGTACCACATCTGCAGATCGAGGTATGGCTTATCCTCGGTGTCATAGAGAAACGAGCCTTCGCATCGCGCGAATATTTTCGGCGGCTCCAGATAATGAACGGTATCGCCAAACGAGCAATATTTGGCTTCGTCTTGCAGGACTTGTTCGTCAGGCGTCACTCGGTGTCTCCATATGGTGGTGTACAGATCGGGTTGATCGGTGAGACCCGCGTACCACTTGCGCGAGTTCGCGCTCGATGTCGGAAAAAGAATCGAAGGGCAGGTGAGGGATCGCGTTCGCCTCGCAATGGGCAAGCAGGCGATCCTTCGCAAATACAAAATCTGCATGCGAAGCAACGCAAAAGTCCGACGTACCGTCGCCGATGAGGATCGTGGTCGGAGGACGTGGCGACGCCAGTAAATCGCTGCGCGCAATCGCACATTTGCAGGTACCCGCCTGGACACCGCAGTCGGCAGCCGAATGAGGAAATGCGAGACGGTACCGATGGCCGGGAAGTGCGATCAACGCATTGGCCTGTACGCGCAGCCGGGCAAGCGCGTGATTGGCCAGGACGCGCTTTACCGCATAATCGATGCCGTCACTGACGACGTTCAGTGCAATATTGCCGGACCTTTCGCATGCTTCGACAAAGGACGGGAAAGCGGAGTCGATCTCAACGGTATCGAGATAGCGGTCCAGTTCCCGGCAGTTGGCCTCGATAAGTGAAACCTGGCGCGCCATGCATTCGCGGGAGCCAAACTTTCCGGCCAACCATTGCTCCTCGATGTGCACCCATGACGGATCCGCAAATCGTTCAAGCAGACTATCAGTTACATCCTCCAGCGCAATCGTTCCGTCAAAATCGCAAATAATATTGACGCCCCGCAACTGCTGCTCTTCAATATGGCATATCAAATATTGCCTCTCTATAATGCGGTGATCGGTTCGGATTCGGCCGTTGCCGCAGTTTCAGCGGAGCAACCGGAACAGAGGCTGGACTTTGTCGTCCCCGGCTGGTATGCATTGACAATTGGGAACGCGCTGCTTCCCGACCCAGCGCGTGTTCAAAGATAAGATCGGGATCGACTTTCCAAAGTTTAGATATTAATGTTACGGCATGATTCTTAAGTTAGGCTTAATACGAGTTGAATTAGTATGGGACGGAACCATCAGGTACGGTGGAATTGTCTGACGCATTAGTAAGATACTGAGTAGGCCGGTAATTAGTGCGTGATCATTGGACCGAGCAGGCCCCATTCGGCTATCGTTCTCACCATTTTGCGACTGCGATCTACGCACTATTTCCGGGTCGGGTCAGTAAGTCTCTCAAGCGCATCGCGGCGGCCGGATGGTGAATGACCTGTCGGTAGTGGATGACCGGCCGCGCTTTCCGGAATGGACCGGTTAAGGGCCAAACATGCAAAAAGTTGAACCAGGAATGATGGATACCTTATCGAAGATTCAAGCAATGTTGTCGAAGGAATATGACCTGCCGATGGAGCGCCTCGCTCCGGATCAGTCCCTTGCTGATTTGGGCATCGATTCTCTGACTACGATCGAGTTCATGTTCAAGCTCGAAGACAAGTTTTCCATCCGGTTGTCCGAGGAGCGCGGCACTCTGGCTACAGTGAACGACATCGCGGTACTTGTGGACGCGGTGCTGCGAAGGAACACGGCCAAGGCTTAGACCAGTGGCAAGCGCGCGCCGTATTGCGATTACCGGTCTTGGTGTCGTTTCTCCTATTGGCACCGGTGCCGATGTCTTTTTTAATGCCCTGCTTGCGGGGAAATCCGGAATCGGGCGTCTGAACATTCCCTACGCCGAGCGCCTCGGCAATCACATCGGCGCCAGCGTTGGTGATCTCGATCTGGCCGGTTTCACGCCGGCCCTCCTTTCGCAAACCGAACGCGTTTCGCAAATGGCGATCGTATCGGCGCGCGAGGCGCTGCTGCGCGCCGGCCAACCCCACGCCGCGATGCATCCCGAGCGTCGCGGCGTATTCGTGGGGTGTGCCTTTGGCGGTGCACGCACTGTCGAGGATGGATATGAAGCCCTTTTCGCGCGCGGCCAGAATCGTGTGCGTCCCTTGTCGGTCATGCTCGCCATGGCCAATGCACCGGCAGCGCATGTGGCTATGCTGTTTGGGGCGCAAGGACCGTGCCTCACCTACGCCAATGCGTGTGCTTCCGGAGCTGTCGCGATAGGCGAGGCGCTGCGTTCGATACGTGCCGGCGAGATCGATGTGGCACTTGCAGGCGGCGCCGAAGCGATGCTGACCTTTGGTGTACTGAAGAGCTGGGAAATGCTGCAGGTATTGGCGCTCGAAGATGATCAGGATCCTGCCCAGTCCTGCCGTCCTTTTTCGGCTGATCGTACCGGTCTTGTTCTCGGAGAAGGTGCGGCATTTATCGTGCTCGAGGAATGGAGCATCGCGAAAAAGCGCGGCGCCCCCGTGCTCGCCGAACTCGCCGGCTATGCATGCCGTAACGACGCGACCCACCTGAGCAAGCCGGATAGTGCAGGGCAGGCAAGCACTGTGCGCGCGGCACTTACGGATGCAAAACTGAATCCTGCGGCCATCGGTCACGTCAACGCGCACGGGACGGCCACGCTGGTCGGGGACCGAGTCGAAACCGAAGCTGTGCGCGCCGTGTTCGGCGAACACGCCACAAGGCTCGCAATCAGCGCCACCAAATCCATGCACGGACATCTCATGGGGGCATCCGGGGCCGTCGAATTTGTGGCAACGGTGCAGGCATTAGTCAGAGGCGTCGTCCCGCCGACCATGTTTTTACGGCAACCGGATCCCGGGCTGGGCCTAGATTTCGTGGCGAATGAAGCGCGGCCATTGCCCGGCTTGCGGGCTGCAGTGTCGAATTCCTTCGCGTTCGGCGGCACGAATGCGGTGCTCGTGGCCCGTTCGCCTTCCTGAAACTGCCGGTCCGCGCCATCGGGCGGGGATTTTTTCAATCATGTTGACCGCGGCCTTCTGTCGATCGACGGTCTTCTGAAATTATCTTCGGGGAAGTGGAACCGGCAAGCGCTGAATTGTCGCCTTTGTCGGCGCCTTCATCGTCATCGTCGGCTTCGCTCGATAAGATATCCGCGATTTTCGCATCGAGCCTGAGTTCGCGTTTCACGCTGTTCGCGCGCAAGCTTCCCGAGGCAATGTGGTCTGGCAAAGGTGGGGCGGTTATCACCCTGCTTTGAGGATTTGATCGATACTTCGCTTCTGGTAGAGCGTTGGCGGTGGCGATCCAGATTCCGCGAGCTGGGCAAAACCGAGGATTGCACTGAGCGGCGTGTGAGCTCGCTTGCCGAGGGCGCGTAACTGCGGCATGTCTGGCATCAGAGCCATGGTCGAACATCCTTTCCTGGAGTTCAAGCGTTAGTGGAGTCAAACGGAGGTGCGCTACAGGGGAATCGGAAAGACCGTTGCGCATTTGCACAAGCCGTTTGCATTTGCGAACGTGTTCAACGTGCGACGACAGTTAATGACTACATGGCAGAGGTGCGTCCATCAAACACCGGAACCGTAAAAAAGCCCTGCGTGGATGTTCAATTGCGGGCAATGCTCCCCGGCCAATGGCATCAGTTGACCGCCTCCGCATACGTGTCCCGAGCATTACATCGCCACAGAATGGAATTTCAGAGCTTCGCCAGGGCAGTTACTTCAAAAATTGAGGCGGCGCGCTAGCGAGCAGGCTTCGCCCGGCCTATCGGGTATGAGGGGCCGCTGACTATGCGTTCGTAATAGGATGCATGGGCGGGGGAGCCGGGGGGGCAATTGGCGAGAAACTCCCTTACCCAGCGCGCATGGTCGTAGCGGACCGGCAGGGCATCGACAAAGGTTTCTTTTGTTCGTATTCCGTAGAGCGAGGTGCCGGGCGCAGAAGGGTGAATCGAGATACGCGTCAGCACGCCGAATTGCGTGCCATTGAAATTGGGCATCCCGGCCGCACCGTTGTTGATCACCCAATGATTGCCATCGCCGGTAGAAAACTCCCTCAGCGCGGGTAGGCAGGTATGGCTGCTCGCGAAGCCATCGACATTGGACATCGTGAACAGGGTGCCAAGGTGCGGCCTCTGGCTGTCGTCGTCCAGCGCACTCACATCGAACTGCCAGCCTGCCAGCGACTCCGCATCGCCATGGACAATGCCGATGCGCAGCTTTCCAACTTGCGCAACGGCGTGCATCGGAAGTTGCGCCAGCCGTTCCCGCAAAACGGGAAAGTGCCGGGCGGTATTGCGCAACTGCTCAAGAATTTCATTGGAGCGATCCACGTCGGCCTCCGGGACCGAATCCGGGTATCCGCAACCGCATCCGCCGTTGGCGTCGTCCGAAGCAAGTTCCGTTTCGACGTTCCCGCGCAATGCACGGTGGGATAACACCGCCGTATTGATGGCCTCGAAGCCTTCGTCGTCGGAATTGAACCAGTTGAAGTCGCCATTGAACAGCAGTGCGGTCGACCCGCGCTCTTTCTCCATCAGGCCAAGGACGGTTTCAAGTGCCCGCCTGTTTCCGTACAGGCCGCCGACGACGTAGAGCGTGTCTGCCTGCAGATCGGCTTCCCTTGCGAAGACCGAAGGCGCATACCGATAGTGAAGGGGACAGCTTCGTCCAGGGCGCCAGGTGTCGGGAAGATCGTTCATCTTTTTTCTCGAAAATGGTTACGGGATCAGCATCCCGTTCGCTGTAACGCTGGAGCGGAAACCCGCCGCGATGGCAGGGTCGCCCTTGTAGAGCTGCTGCATCTGGTCCTCGTCGATCGCATCGATCGATTGGTCGAACAGGATTCGCCCGGCCTTCAGTCCAATAACGCGTTCCGCCAGATTGGGAAGCAGGCTGAGCGTATGGGCGACCGTTATCAGTGCCAGTCCCCTTTCCCCGGCTATCCGCGCGAGCAGATCCGCGATTTCTCTTGCCGCTATGGGATCCAGATTGGCGGTGGGCTCGTCGGCCAGGATGAGTTCCGGATTCTGATTCAAGGCCCGAGCCACCGCCACCTTTTGCCGTTCTCCGCCGGACAGTCGGTCAAGCCGAAGCAGGGCAAGGTGGCCGATGCCGACAGCCTCCAGCGATGCCTGCGCATGGTCGCGCTCGTGGTCTGGGAAAAGCCGGGCACAGGTCAGCACCGACTGGCTGCGGGCCAGGGCGCCGATCAATACATTTTCCAGTGCGCTCAACCGTCCCACCAGATGCAGCCCCTGAAAAACCTGGCCGACGCGGCCGCGCAAATGGCGCAAATCTTCCGGCGTCATCTGCCGGGATACGGATTGACCCAGCACGTCCATGGAACCGGAGGACGGAAGCACCATGCCTGTGAGCGCTTTCAGCAGCGTCGTTTTTCCCGCGCCGTTTGCCCCGATGATGGCCAGGCGCTCTTTCGGGCGCACGTGAAGCGATACATCCGCCAGCAAAGTTCTGCCGCCGGCCGTGACATTCAGCGCTTCGAGATTCACCACTGCGTTCGAGGCGTTCATAGCAGACGGCTGCGGACCGCGCGGCTCAGGCTGTCGAATGCCGTAACCATCGCAATGATGGCGATCAGGATGGTGGCGAGCCGGCTCCACTGGAACAGCGAGATCGCTTCCGACAACAGCAGGCCCAGTCCACCCGCGCCGACGAGGCCCAGAACCGTCGAATCGCGGATGTTGTATTCCCAGATATAAAAATGGATGGAGATCAGTTGGGGCAGCACGGCTGGCCATACGCCCAGGAAAAAAACCTGCACGGGGCGCGCGCCCACCGCACGCACGGCATCAATGGCTGCCATGTCGATCGATTCGATGGACTCGGCGTAGAGTTTGCCGAAGCTGCCCATCGAATGCGCGGCGATCGCCAGGATGCCGGCGGTCGGCCCCAATCCGACGATGCCGACAAGAAGCAGCCCGAAGACCAGCGTGTGGATGGATCGGCAGGCGTCGAGCAGGAACTTGGCCGGGAAGGACAACCACTTCGGCGCGCCAAGATTCCGGGCCGTCAGAAAACCGAGCGGCAATGCGAGGAGTCCGGCGAGCAGCGTGCCGAGGGTGGCGATGCGAAACGTGGTCCACACCGCGCTTGCCAGGCCACGCAGGAATTTCGCCTCGACCTCACGGCGATTCTCCACCCGCAATACCTGACCTTCGTCGTTCTTGTATTCGAGCCGGGTGGCGCCAAACCATACGTCGAGAAAACTGGGGCGCGCCATGTCGGCCGCGGTGTGCTTGAGGTTCTCCCAGGGCCTGCGTCCCAGGCCCAGGCCATCGTCCTGCGCAAGCGTGACCAGGCAAAGTGCCGCGAAAGCGATGTAGATCAGCGTGCAGCCGACAAAACGCCAGCGCAAGGCAACAAGCATGACTGGATCTTGAAGCGGGAGGTTACCTGGGGGCGAGCTTGCCGGTGGCGAGGCCCGCATCGCGGATCGGCTTGTAGTAGCCGTCGTCTTTCACGACGAATCCCGTGTAATGGGCCGGGAGAAGATTCGGCGTCTGCTTGATCTCTCGGCCGATCGTGGAAAGGGCTTCCTGAAGTTGTTTCACCAGCATCTTGTCCTTGAAGAGATCCGCACTGACGGCGAACGCATCGTTGGGCAGCGGGTCGGATTGCCAGATGATCTTGCTGTCCTCCGCCTTGATCAGGCCCTGCTCGATCATGGCATTGCGGTTGCGGTTGTAGTCGGCTCCCGCGTCGAGTTCTCCCCGCGTGACCTGGATTTCAATCGCCTGGTGCTTGGTGTAAATCACTTTGCTGAAATAGGTGTCCGGATCGATGCCCAGTTTCTGAAAGTTGAAGAACGGGATCAGATAGCCGGAAGTCGAGCCCTTGTCGCCGAAAGCAAAGGTTTTGCCTTTGAGATCCTGGATGGAATTGATGCCCGACTTGGGGTTGGTAACCGTGATGGCAAAGTACTCGGGCTTGCCGTCGTAGAGAATAGTGGCAATGACCTGCGCATCGGCGGTGTGATGCGCCAGCACGTAGCCCCACGGGCCCATCAGGGCAATGTCGGTCTCGCCGCTCGCGAGGGATTTGGCGAGGCCTTCCCAGGTATCGACCGTGAAAAGTTTGACTTCGCGCCCGAGTTTTTTGCCGAGATACTCTGCCAGCGGCCGGTAGGTTGCATCGTTTTTTTCCTTGTCGGGCTGGAACAGGCCCACGCCCATCCTGAGCGTGCCGGAATCGGCCAGGGTAAATTCTGTTACCAGTGACAGCGCAAGAACTGCGACCAAAAGACCCCACTGACGCATGCCGATCTCCGTTACTTGAAATGTTGGGAAGCGAAGGCGATGACTTTACTTTGCGCAGCCCCATACCACAAGCAAATGGGGCGGGGTGTCAGGGATGGCCCAGTACGAAATTCAACAATCCCTCCAGAAGCCGGGAACGTCCCATGGAAATTTCAGCACAATGCCTGTCCGAGCCTGTAATCAATCCAAGACCATGATCGCTGTCTTAATGCCAAACAATAAGCCCGGTCCAGCCCAAGCGCACGCAACCCGCATCGCCTTTTTTATCGCAGGATTCGGCATGGCAGCCTGGGCGCCGCTGGTTCCGTTCGCGAAGGAGCGTCTGGGGATCCAGGAAGGCGCGCTGGGCACATTGCTCCTGTGCCTCGGAGCCGGCTCGATCGTCGCGATGCCGCTTGCGGGCATTCTGACATCGCGCGTGGGGTGCCGGCGCGTATTGATATTGTCCGTGCTCCTCACATGCGCGACCTTGCCGGCGCTCGCACAAGTCTCGTCGATGCTTTGGCTGGGACTGGCGTTGTTCTTTTTTGGCGCCGGCATCGGCTCGCTGGATTGCGCCATGAACATCCAGGCCATCATCCTGGAGCGCGCCAGCGGACGGACGATGATGTCCGGATTTCATGGGCTCTTCAGTCTGGGCGGAGTCGTCGGCGCAGGTGGAATGAGCGGCCTTCTTAGCCTGGGCGTGTCGCCGTCGAATGCCACTTTGACTGCGGTTGCGGCGATCGCGGTACTGCTTGCGCTCAGCGCACCTCACTTCCTGACTTACGGCGGGCGCAGCAGCGGACCGGCGTTTGCCCTGGCACGAGGCGTGGTCCTGTTCATCGGCGTGCTCTGCTTCATCCTGTTCTTGACCGAGGGCGCAGTCCTGGACTGGAGCGCCGTATTCCTTGCCGACGTTCGCGGCATGTCACCCGCACACGCAGGCGTCGGCTACGCCGCTTTCGCCGCGACCATGACCGTGGGACGCCTGACAGGGGATCGGTTCGTCAGGCGTGTCGGACCCAAACGGACTGTCATTGGAGGGTCGCTCGTTGCGGCGGCAGGCCTGGCCCTCGCTACCCTGATCCCATCCTGGCCGGTTGCATTGTTGGGTTACGCCTTGGTGGGCGTCGGATGTTCGAACATCGTGCCGATCATGTTTTCATTGGCCGGCAAACAAGATGAAATGCCCGAAAGCATCGCGGTACCGGCAATCACGACGATGGGGTATGCCGGCGTTCTGCTTGGGCCTGCGTTCATCGGCCTCGTCGCGCACGCAACCAACCTCGCCACTGCGTTGCTGATTCTTGCAGTGATGTTGCTGGGCGTGGCGGTAAGTGCGCGAACGCTCAAGATGCTTGGGTAGGTCGTTCGCTGCGACGGACGTCTGGGTGAAATGCGAAACGGCTAGACGCTTTCGCGTGTGAATGCCGAGACAAGGACGTCGCTACAATCGGACTACATTCCGGAAATGAGAACTACATCTCGGAAGTGAAAAAGGGGCTGCATCGCTGCAACCCCTTCTATTGACTGGCGCGCCAGACAGGATGAATCTGGGCACTGGGCTGAATCCGTCTTGCTGCGTTGAATTGGTGTATCGAAACAGATGAAATCCAGGTTGACGACGAGACGCCGTTCGGACCGTTCAAAGCATTTCGGCGTTTCCCGGGCAGTAGTCGATGTTAGACTATTGTGCATCGCGGCATCCCCGCATTCCAGAAGGCAGCATGGGTCATAACGTCTCTGCAGTCACGGGCGCCGGGGCGCCCCACAAGTCCGGGCAAGTTAGCCTGCTCATCGCAGCCCTCGGCGTGGTCTATGGCGACATCGGCACCAGCCCGCTGTACGCGCTGCGCGAATCCCTGAACGCATACTCTCTCAAGCCCACGCCGGATAACGTGCTCGGCATCCTGTCGCTCATCTTCTGGGCGATCCTGCTCGTTGTCACCGTGAAGTACGTCTTCTTCGTGATGCGTGCCGACAACCATGGCGAGGGCGGTATCCTCGCGTTGCTCGCGCTCGCACAGAAGCGCACCGATCGCGGCAAGCGCCGACAGTTGGTCGTCCTGTCAGCCGGCATGCTTGGCGCTGCGCTGTTCTTCGGCGACGGCATCATCACGCCGGCAATCTCCGTCCTAAGTGCGGTGGAAGGACTAGAAGTTGCGACGCCAGTGTTCAAGCCCTATGTGCTGCCCATTACGATCGGCATCCTCATTGGGCTGTTCGCGGTGCAGTCCCGCGGCACAGCTAGTATTGGGCGCTACTTCGGGCTGGTTATGCTGCTCTGGTTCGCCGTGCTTGCGCTGCTCGGGGTAGGGTACATCGTGCAAGACCCGCTGGTCCTGACGGCGATCGACCCACGCCGGGCGATGCATTTCATCGTGCAGCACGGCACAGGCGCGTTCGTTACGCTCGGTGCAGTGTTTCTGGCAGTCACCGGCGCCGAGGCGCTCTACGCGGATATGGGGCATTTCGGCCGGCGGCCGATCACGCAGGCCTGGCTGTGGATTGTCATGCCGGCGCTTCTCGCGAATTATTTCGGCCAGGGCGCGATGCTGATCCTGCATCCCGAAACAATCGACAATCCGTTCTTCCTGATGGCGCCGAAGTGGGCGCTGCCCGGCATGGTACTGCTTGCCACCGCCGCTACCGTGATCGCCTCGCAGGCGGTGATCTCGGGCGCCTTCTCCCTCGCGCAGCAGGCGATCCACATGGGCCTGCTGCCACGCATGCGAGTCGTGCACACCTCTGATGTCGCCCGTGGCCAGGTTTACCTGCCGTGGGTGAACACCTTCCTGCTGCTCTGCATAGTCTGCCTGGTGCTGGGCTTCAAGTCCTCAACCAATCTCGCCGCTGCTTACGGGATCTCAGTGGCCGGGACCATGCTCGCCACCACGATGCTCATGTATTCCGTCGTGCGCCGGGACTGGGGTTGGAGCACGCGCAGGGCAATCGCGGTCATCGGCGCGCTGTGCCTGATGGATGTGTCCTTCCTCGGCGCCAACACGCTGAAGATCGCCGAGGGTGGCTGGTTTCCGCTTGCGGTGGGTGCGGCGGTGTTCACGCTGATGCAGATCTGGAGCACGGGGCGCGAATCGTTCCGCGGGCGTATCTACACCGGATCGATCGCACTGGAGCCCTTCCTGCAATCGATCGATATTTCCCCACCAACGCGCGTTCCCGGCACGGCGGTGTTCATGACCACACAGAACGACGTGGTGCCGCCGGCGCTGCTGCACAACCTCAAGCACAACAAGGTACTGCATGAACGCGTGTTGCTGCTCACCGTCGTGTTCGGGGACGTGCCGCGCGTTGACGACAAGGACCGCGTCGAGATACGCAGCCTGCCCGCAGGGTTTTACCGCGTCACTGCGCACTTCGGATTCATGGAGATTCCCGATGTGCCCGCGTTACTCGATCAGTGCAGCGTGCTAGGGCTGCAATGCCCGCTGATGGAAACGTCGTTTTTCCTCAGCCGCGAACAGGTGTTCCTCGCGCGCAAGCATTGGCGCCAGCAGCTCTTCGCGCTGATGTTCAAGAACGCCGCGAACGCGACAGACTTTTTTCGCATCCCGCCGAACCGTGTCATCGAGCTTGGTTCGCAGGTGTATCTAGACCCAAAACAGTCATGACGTAGCACGAAAGGCGCGCCGGACAGGATGAATCTGGGCACTGGATTGAATCGGTCCTGTTAGATCAGAAAGGCCACCACCAATTCGAGCGATAGATCGTCTTGCCTGTAGCAGTCCAATTTCGCTTCTCCCACATCAGCCTTCGAGGGTTGTCGCCATATTTGGCGCTGTCATTGAGTTTGACAAAAACGTCCTCGGTTATGTAGGAGGTGTAGTTTTCCTTGCCCAACGCCGAGAGCTTCGCTGCGTAGTTGGCAGCACGACCAACCCATACTAAGTCATTGGAATTGCGGATTCCCGTCTTAGCTACAAATAACGAACTAGTGTCTACGCCGACAGTCTGCTTTAGCGTGAATGCTGTAGTCGGGTATTGTGCTTTCAGCGCTAGGTTTATTTGGTTCACTATGAAATTTATTTGCAGCGCTGCTTTTGCGGCCGAAGTATTTTTCACTGAACCAAAAAAAACGGCCATTACTCGGTCTCCGTCAAATGCGGTTATAGCGCCGTCGTTATTCCGGATTACTCTGCATGCGGCAGTTAAATAAGACTTATAGACCTCTGCCGCAAACCAATTTTTATAGCCATTTACGAGACCAGTAGAATCCATCATGTCGGCGTAAAGCACAGTGCCATCAATTTGTACCGCGTCGTTACCGAGTTCAATATCCTCTGGCTCAGGTACTTTTTTTCCGTCACGGGTAGCCCATTTTGTCTTCAAAATCTCAGTGACTTGACTAATAATTTCTTTTGAATTCATGGTTCTTCATCAAATCCACTGTGATTTTTCACTCAGTGATGGAGAATCCGGTTTTTCAACATTTCCGGCCTGAACATGAAAGACACCGCGCTGTATGAGCAGCTTCTTGGACTGAAGTCGCCGTGGTCGGTCAAGAAGGTAGACCTTTGCTCTGGCAACCCGGCGGGTGGTGGTCGAAGTTGTTTTGAAGAAGGGTCAGGTGTGGGCGGACCCCACCGATGCGGCCAAGAGGGCGCACGTCAATGGCTGGAGTGAGCGCCAATGGCGTCATCTGGATACCTGCCAGTTTGAGACCCTTATCAAGGCACGTGTCCCCCAGCTCAAATACAGCGATGGCACGGTTGAAGAGCTGACGGTGCCGTGGGCCGAGCGCTACAGCCGAGTCACGGCATTGATGGCCGGTTTTGTCATCAAGCTGCTTGAGGCCTGCCCAAGCACCCAGGTGCGTATGCACGCTCACACGACTGTCCTGGAGTACGGTCAACGCCATCATGGTCAGCGCGGTGGAGCGCGGCATGCTGCGCCGTACCGAGGAAGAGATTGCCTACCTTGGTATCGATGAGAAGAGTTCCGAGAAGGGGCACACCTACGCCAGCATTCTGAGCGACATTGACCGCTCGCGGGTGCTGGACCTGGTGCCCGAGAGGAAGCTCGAAGCGGCCGTGGGCTTGGCTGGAGACGCTCACCCCGGCGCAACGCGCGTCGGTCAAGGCGGTGGCCATGGACATGTGGCCGGCGTACATGAGCGCAACCAAGTACTGCCTGCCGCAGGCCGACATCGTGCACGACAAGTTTCATGTCTCCAAGTACCTCGCAGAGGCAGTGGATGCGGTCAGAAAGCAGGAGCACCGCAGCCTGTCCCAAGCGGGCACCTCGCCATTGGTGGGCAGCAAATGGGCATGGTGCGAAAAAGTATCCCGATGGCCGCAGCGCTGAAGCTGTCTCGTTTCGGGCGTTGAACCAGCTCAACTTGAAGACCAGCCGGGCATGGTGCATCAAGGAGAACTTCGGTCAGTTCTGGAGCTACTGCTACCAGGGTGCTGCCAAACGCTTCTTCAAAGCCTGGTCGAACAACGCGATGCGCAGTCAGTTGGAGCCAGTCAAAAAGGTCGTCAAGATGCTCAGGCGCCACGAGGAGGGACTGCTCAACTTCAGCCAGCACAGAATCAGTAACGCCTGCGCAGAAGGTTTCAACAGCGCCATCCAACTCATCAAGGCCAATGCCCGTGGGTTTCGCAACTTCACAAACTACCGGGCAAGAATTCTGTTTCATTGTGGAAAGTTGAACTTGGCGATGCCCTAGAAAATCACAGTGAATTCACCGAAGCTCCC
>JAYVMZ010000041.1:0-2186 GCA_043758735.1 Betaproteobacteria bacterium | reverse complement strand
CGTGCCGCGGTCCATGTGATCGATCACGCGGCCCGGCGTGCCGACGATGACGTGCACGCCGCGGCGCAGCGCATGCAGTTGCGGCCCGTATTCCTGGCCGCCGTAGATCGGCAGCTCATGGAAGCCGCGCAAATGGGAGGCGTATTTCTGGAAGGCTTCGGCGACCTGGATCGCCAGCTCGCGCGTCGGCGCCAGCACCAGCGCCTGCGGCAGCTTCTTGTGCAAATCGATGCGCGCGAGCACCGGCAGCGCAAAGGCCGCCGTCTTGCCGGTACCGGTCTGCGCCTGGCCGAGTACGTCCTTGCCCTCAAGTAGCGGCGGAATGGTCTGCGCCTGGATTGGCGAAGGCGTTTCATAGCCGACGTCGTTCAATGCTTTCAGCAGCGGCGCGGGCAGGCCGAGGTCGGCAAAAGTCGTTTCGGGGGTGGCGGGAAGGGTGTCGGACATGGGGGGAATCACTCTGGACGGCTAGGGGGCGCATGGTACCCGCAAAGGCCGTGACTGTCGTGACTCCGTGACTGTCGTGACTATCGATGTAAAAGAGCGCGTGGCCCTTACCGACAGTCACGTTAGTCACGTAATCACGACAGTCACGGCTCACCTGCGGTAAAGTACCCATTCCCACTGCCTCTGCGAGCGCCGGCCATGTCCAAGCCTCCTGTCCCCGAGCAGTCGCGGCTCGACCGCGTCGTCGCCGAAGCCCGCCGCCACAGCAGCGAGCGCGAAGCGACTTATCGCGAAAGGGCGCTCAAGCTCTATCCATGGGTCTGTGGACGATGTGCCCGTGAATTCTCGGGCGTGCGCCTGCGCGAACTGACGGTGCACCACAAGGATCATAATCACGATAACAATCCGCTGGACGGCAGCAACTGGGAGTTGTTGTGCATTTATTGCCACGAAAACGAACACGCAAGGGTGGCGGATGAGGCGGCAAGGGGAAGGACTCGCGGCGACCAGGGCCCAATTGCGACCTACAACCCGTTTGCCGACCTGCAGAGGAGGCTGGAGCAAACGAAAAAGAGCTGAAGGGTGGCAGGTTTCGTTTCTATCGAAGCGCAGCGGAGAGGGTGGCGATCGCGATGGATGCAAAAATGGCAACGTTCGGTGGGCTATTGGTGTTGTTCGGCGCGGCCTGTGCGCAGGCGGCGGATCTCGACCAGATGGATGGCCTGCAGCTCTACAACAAGGAATGCTCGGTCTGCCATGGCAACATGGCGCAGAAGGCCGGAAATCGGGTGCCCGGTCGCCCAGTGCTGGTGGCGATGGCGGATTCATTGAATGACCTGGCGGGCGAGCGTCTCGCGGTCGTGCCGATCTACGGCCCGCCACTCGCCGGCGTAATCGGCAGGACAGCCGGCACATTCAGCGGATACACCTATTCCAAATCCTTCCTGCAGAAAATGGACGGCGTGGCGTGGGATGAGGCGAAACTGGACACCTGGATCAAAAGCTCGCAGACCATGGTGCCGGGTTCGTACATGTTCTACAGCATGAAGAAGCCGGAACTGCGCGGCAGGATCATCGAGTACCTGAAAGCGCAGTCTCCCTAGGAACAAGGCAGTGACCAGGCGGCTTGTGAGGGGCGAAATGGATCGGGTGGTAGAACCCCCCGGGTTCATCAATCGTGCCACGCCAACCCGCCGCCGCGTCCTCGTCCTCGGGGACTACCGGCAGACGGTGACGATTGTCCGGTCCCTGGGCCGCGCCGGCTTTCAGATCGTCCTTGGCACAAACCAATTGCATAGTTCGACCGCGCAATCGCGCTACGTCTCCGACGTTCGCGTGTTCGAGGACTCCATCCATGACCGTTTCCTCGACGAGCTCGAGGCCTACCTGAGGCACGAAAAACCCGACTACGTATTTCCGGTCGGGGAGTACCAGGCGCGCTGCATCGCCGGCGCCACCGAACGCTTGATGCCCCTCTCTACATGGGTGATGCCCGATCCGTCCACGGTGCTGCGCTGCTTCGACAAGCGTTCGCTCTACGCGTTGACCCCGACGCTCGGCATTCCGACCGCTGCCTGGTGCGAATACACCAGTTTCGAAAACTGGTCGCGAGTCGCGTGCGAGATGGGCTTCCCGGTAGTGGTCAAGCGCAAGGATTCCTCCGCGCCCATCAAGCAGAAGAAAGCCATCATTGTGCGCACACCCGAGGCGTTCGACCGGCTTCTCGCCGAGTTGCAGAG
>JAYVMZ010000040.1:0-2894 GCA_043758735.1 Betaproteobacteria bacterium | reverse complement strand
CTGGTTGCCGCTACTCTGCCGGCGGGGTGCGCGGTGGCTTTCGCTCCAGCGCCGATAAAGGAGAAGCAGAATGAGAATGCCCCACGTCAGAATGTCAGGTAGCCATGACAGTGCGAGACGAAAATTTGCCCTCTTTAGTTACGGCCTGCGCCACGTTTCTTCTCGGGGCATGCGGTCAGGGCGTGCCGGCCGACCGCTACGATCGCGCGAAAATGGATCTCAAGCCGGTGCCGGCCAGGACATCGAATGAGCGCCACGCCGGGCCTTTTTCCTCGGGAACCGGCCTGAGCATCGCTCCGGACATACGCCCGCTCGATCCTTCCCCGGTCAAGACGATCCGGCTCGACACGACCCACAAGATCATCGACATTGCGCCAGGCGTGAAATTCAGCGCCTGGACGTTCGGTGACCACGTGCCCGGCCCGGTGATCCGCGCGCGGGTGGGGGACAGAATCGAATTCAGCATGACCAACCGTAGCGACGAGGCCGTGCCCGGCATGCAGATCATTGCGCCGCCGATGATGCATTCGATGGATTTCCATGCAGCAATGGTGTCTCCCCAGGATAAATATCACTCCATCGCTCCCGGTCAAACCATCACTTTTCAATTTACGCTCAACTACCCCGGCGTATTCATGTACCACTGCGGCACACCTATGATCCTGGAACACATCGTTTCCGGCATGTATGGCGCGCTCATCGTGGAGCCGCGGCAGGGCTATCCCACCAAGGCCGACCGCGAGTACGTGGTCATTCAGAGCGAGTTTTACTCCAAGCTCGATTCGCGGAAGCGCAAGGTGGACGGCGCGCCGCTCTACGTGCTCGACAGTGACCAACTGCGTGAAGCCAAGCCCTCTTACACGGTATTCAATGGCGCGTACAACGGCATGATGAAAAATCCGCTGCCGGCGAAACCCGGCGAGCTGGTGCGCTTGTTCGTACTGAACGTCGGCCCAAGCAAGACATCCAGTTTTCATGTGGTGGGCACCATCTTCGACCGGGTGTGGATGGATGGCAACCCTGACAATCAGTTTCGCGGCTTGCAGACGGTTCTGCTCGGTTCTTCCAGTGGAGCGATCGTGGAATTTTTCATTCCCGAAGCCGGCCGGTACATCATGGTCGACCACCATTTTGCGAATGCGTCGCAAGGCGCCATCGGATTGATCGACGCCGGAGGCGCGCCCGAGGAAAAGGGCGGGATCGAGCATCACAACATTTCCGCCACGCGCGCGCCGGGGGATCCCGAAGCCGTAAAAGGAAAAATGGCTTTCGAGAGCAAATGCCTGGCCTGCCATTCGATCGGTCAGGGCCGCAAACTCGGCCCCGATCTGGCCGGCGTGACCAAGAGGCGCACGATCTCGTGGCTGGCGAAATGGCTCAAGGCGCCGGAGAAGATGCTGGAAAGCGATGTGGATGCCCAGGCGATGCTGAAGCAAGCAGGGGGATTGCCGATGCCGAACCAGAACCTGAGCGATGCCGAGATCCACCAGTACATCCGGTATTTCCAATGGGCGGACGAGCAGGCCGGTGGGGATGGACAGAAAAGCGCAACGCACCCCAAGGAGGGGGGCGAATGAAGACGGCGTGGCGCGGAATCGTGTGCGTGATACTCGCCGGTGCCGGCCCATCGAGTGCCACGGCGTGCGGTCATTGCATTGAAGACAAGGTTGCCGCAGTTTACGATCATGCCGTGATTACGCGGGCGATGGCGCGCGAGCATCAGGTCGTGTTTTTTGCGATAGAAGGAAATATCCCCGCAGGTGAGGGAACACGGCGCTCGCTCGAGGCGATCGTGGAATCCGTCGCGGGAGTGGATAAAGGCAGCGCGCGGGTTTCCGTCGAATCCGCGGCGCTCTGTGCCGCTTTCGACCTCGCGCGCGGGCCGCTTGCCATCATGGAGCGTGCGCTAAGCCGCAAGCTGGCAGTCCTGGGATTGTCCGTGGCCATGGTGCACGTCATGGACAAGCGGCCAGGAGCAAGGTGAAAGAGGAGGGCAACAGCTAAAAGGTCAAGGGTTAAAGTTGAAAGCTAAAAGCGAAGCGAGAACGATTTTCCTCTGTTCTCGCTTGTTATCTTTCCCCTGATTCCTCGTCCGCCAATGCCCTCTTGACCGCCGGCCTATGGGCCATGCGGTTGCGGAAATCGAGCACCTTTGGAAAGCGTGCGGGATCGACGCCGTCGCCTTCCAGGAATCGGGCGAGCGTGAACAGATACGGATCGCAGACGGTATAAGTCTTGCCCATCACCCACGGCCCGGCGAACATTTCACGCTCGATCAGCTCGAAGCACTCGCCCACCGACTGCGGCGCCTTGCGCTGCATGTCCTCGATCGCCGCGGGATCGTCCGCCCAGCGGTAGCCGCGCATGCGGTGGGCGTGCGCCACATGCACGGTCGAGCACAGGTAGCTTGAAGGCTTGCACGCGGGCCAGCGCGAAGGCATCGCCCAGCGGAGCCAGGCCCGCCCGCGGAAAAGCTTGCGCAATGTAGATCAGCAGGGCGGGCGTCTCGGTCAGCACGCCATGTTCCGTGACCAGGGCTGGCACGCGGCCCTTCGGATTGATCGCCAGGTATTCCGGTTTGCGCTGTTCGTTACTGCGAAAATCCACGCGCACGGTTTCGAATTTCGCGCCGGCTTCTTCAAGCGCAATGTTTGATGCCAGCGCGCAAGTGCCCGCAGCGTAGTACAGCTTCAACGTCCAAATCTCCCGATAGGATTCCCCTCAGGCAGGCATGATCGCACAGACGGTTTCTTCCAGAGCGCCGGTTTGAATGGAAGGGCGGACCTTGCGCGACCTCAGGGCGCGGGATGTGATCGGCGACGCGGCGTTCCAGGCCCTGGAAGAGGGGGTGGATGTCCTGGAACTGAACGAGGACCCGAGGGTCAGATCGTTGT
>JAYVMZ010000039.1:0-4215 GCA_043758735.1 Betaproteobacteria bacterium | reverse complement strand
CACGCATTTAAAGGCGGTAAAGGCTTCCTGGAAAATTTTGAAAGCAATCTAACGCCCTGTGGCGACCGAAATATCGCTGAGTCCGACAGGCTCCTAGTGCGTTCCCGGCCAGATCTGCAGCAGCGTGAACGGATACACGTAAGCCTGGAGCATCACCAGGCCGCCCACCAGCATCGCCAAAACGAACGAATGCTTGAACACGTAACGCAGGATCTCACCCTCGTGTCCATACCAGCGGGTTGCGGTGGAAGCGACGACGATCGACTGAGCGTCGATCATCTTGCCCATGACGCCGCCCGAGCTGTTGGCGGCAGCCATCAGGTTGGGGTTGAGTCCGAGTTGCTCGGAGGTGATTTTCTGCAAACCGCCGAACAAGACGTTCGATGCCGTGTCGGAGCCGGTGAGCGCCACCCCCAGCCAGCCGAGCATGGTGCCAAAGAAGGGATACAGCGCGCCGGTATGAGCGAACGCCAGCCCCATGGTCGCGTCGGTGCCCGAGTAACGTGTCGTGAATCCAAGCGCGAGCATGGCGGCGATGGTCAACAGGGAGTACTTCACCAGCTTGATCGTCTCCCAGTATTTACGCAGCATCTCTCCCGGCGAATAACGCATGTACAAGCCTGCGAGCAAGGCAGCCAGCAGGATTCCGGAGCCTGTTGCAGACAACCAGTTCAGGCTGTAGACGGCTTTTTCCGTGTGCGGCTTCGCCACCACCGGCGGAACTTTTTCCACCAGGTCGTTTAGTCCGACAACCGGGAAATCGAGTTTGGTCATGCCGTCCCATGCGTAGGGAATCCTGGTTTCCTTCTTTACGCCTTCGACCATTTCGACTTTCTTGGTCGATCCGTTCAACAGGTCTTTGATCTGCGGCACGCCCCACAGGAAAACGCAAACCGACAGCACCAGCCAGGGAACCCAGGCCCGGATTACCGTCGCGCGATCATGCTTGGCCACTTGCATGGACGCGGAGGCGTCGGTCACGGCGTCGTTGTCGTGGCCCTTGAGGGCCGTGGTCCTCCAGATCGTCTTCGGTTTCCATACACGGAGGAAGAGCGTCAGGCAGATCATGGAAATGATGGCTGCGCCGACGTCTACCAACCAGGGCCCGTGGTAATTGGAAATCAGAAATTGAGGAATCGCGAAGCTCACGCCGGTAACAAGGATCGCAGGCCAGATCTCCTTCATGCCACGCCAGCCGGCAAACGCCCAGATCAGCCAGAAGGGCACCAGCAACGAGAAGAACGGAAGTTGCCGGCCGACCATTGCGGACAGCTGCAATAGATCCAGACCGGTTACCGCTGCAAGCGCCATGATTGGTGTGCCGAGCGCACCGTAGGCTACCGGCGCCGTATTGGCGATCAGCGATAGTCCCGAGGCCGCAAGCGGCGAGAAACCCAGCCCGATCAGGATCGCGCCAGTAACTGCAACCGGCGTGCCGAAACCAGCCGCCCCTTCGAAGAACGCGCCGAAAGCAAAGGCGATCAAGAGCAACTGAAGGCGGCGATCTTCGGTGATGCCCGCGATGCTGTCCTGCAGGATCTTGAAATAACCCTTGTCCTTGGTGAGCTGATACAGAAAAATGATGTTCAGCACGATCCAGCCGATCGGCAGCAATCCGAAGAACGCGCCGTATCCTGCCGCTGCCCCGGCCATCTGGGCAGGCATGCCGTAGATGAAAATTGCGATGAGCAGTGCGGCGGCCAAACCCAATATCGCCGCGACGTGTGCGGACAAGCGGAAGAAGGCGAGCCCGCCGAGCAGGACTATGACGGGTATGGTGGCAAGCGCAGTGCTGAGCACTGCGTTATTCATCGGATCGTAGACCTGGGACCAGACCATGTTTGTGACCTCCCTTTTGTATTCCGGTTACAGCCCTGTAACGGGCCGAGACGGCATTTATTGAGTGCGCGCCATTATATCCAAACAGGACAGGCAAAACCTCGACCGGCAATGGGTGGCCGAATGCTGCGCATGGGTATAATCGATCGCCTGACGACAGCGGAGCATGAATGAACGAAAACATGCCATTCAGAAGCGGTGGACGCATTCTGGTGGACCAGCTTGGAATTCATGGCGTGGACACGGCTTTTTGTGTGCCCGGCGAGAGCTATCTGGATGTGCTCAATGCGTTCTACGACGTGCGCGAACGCATGCGCATGATCGTGTGCAGGCAGGAGGGCGGCGCGGCTTTCATGGCGGAAGCCTATGGAAAGCTCACCGGTCGTCCGGGCATCTGTTTCGTCACGCGCGGCCCGGGCGCGACCAATGCAAGCATCGGCGTGCATACCGCTTATCAGGATTCCACGCCGATGATCTTGTTCATCGGACAAGTCGGTAGCGATGTGGTCGAGCGCGAAGCCTTCCAGGAGATGGACTACCGGCGCGTGTTCGGGCAGATGGCCAAGTGGGTCGCGCAGATCGACCGCGCCGACAGGATTCCGGAATACATCAGTCACGCTTTCCACATCGCAATCTCCGGACGACCGGGGCCGGTGGTGTTGTCACTGCCGGAAGACATGCTCGTCAGCCAGGCGGTGGCAACCGACGCGCAGCTTTATGCAAGGGTGAAAGCGCATCCCGGCATGGCGGACATGGATCGCATGCGTGAGATGCTGGCGCAAGCGGAAAGACCGCTCGTCATTCTGGGTGGCGGGGACTGGTCCGCCGGTGCCTGCGACGATATCCGCGCATTCATTGAAGCGAACGATCTCTCTGCGTCATGCAGTTTTCGCAGGCAGGATCTGCTCGACAACCGGCATCCGAACTACTGCGGAGATGTCGGCATCGGCATCAGCCCGGCGCTTGCGGAACGCGTGCGCAGCGCCGACCTGATACTCACCATTGGCGCGCGGCTGGGAGAAATGACCAGCGGCGGCTACACGCTGTTCTCGATCCCGCGGCCCGCGCAACGCATGGTGCACGTTCACCCGTCACCCGACGAGCTCGGACGGGTGTATCAGGCCGAACTGATGATCAATGCCGGCATGCGGGAATTTGCGGGCATGGCGGCCAGGCTCGAAACGGTCGACTCGTCGCGCTGGCGTGATTGGACACATCGCGGCCGCGAAGACTATCTGAAGAACCTCAAGCACGGCTCGATGCCGGGCGCGCTCGATCTCGGCGAAGTCATGGCCTTCCTGCGCAAACGTCTGCCCGACAACGCCATCATCACCAACGGCGCCGGCAATTATTCCGGCTGGGTCCAGCGCTTTTATCAATACACCGGGTTTCGCACGCAGCTGGCACCGACCAACGGAGCAATGGGATACGGCGTGCCATCGGGCATCGCGGCGAAAGTCGTGCATCCCGATCGTGTCGTAGTCAGTTTTTCCGGTGACGGCTGCTTCACGATGAATGGCCAGGAACTGGCGACGGCAATGCAATACGACTTGCCGGTTTTGTTCGTCGTCGTTAACAACAGCATGTACGGCACGATACGCATGCATCAGGAGCGCGAATATCCGGCGCGGGTCTATGCGACCGCGCTGAAGAATCCCGATTTCGCCGCGCTGGCGAAAGCCTACGGATTGCATGGCGAAGTCGTGAACAAGACTGCGGAATTCGAACCGGCTTTCGAGCGGGCAATCGCATCCAACAAACCGGCCCTTCTCGAATTGCGCATCGATCCCGAAGCCATCACCACGCGCACCAGCCTGACGGCCGTGCGCGAGCAGGCCGTCAAGGCAGGTCGCTGATCTGCGCTACTCGACTCGCGCGCCGGATTCCCTGACGATTTTTCCCACTTGATCGCTTCGACGCGCCTGAACTCGGCAAGTTGGTCGGACGTACCGCCGGCCGGCTCGATGCCCTGACCCATCCATTGCTGCTGAAGGTCTTTCGAGGCAATGGCCTTGGCGGCTTCCTTGTTCAGGCGGATCAGGATTTTTGCCGGCGTACTGGCCGGGGCGAAGAGCGCGAACCAGGACGTGATCGAGAATCCGGGAACACCGGCCTCGGACACTGTTGGCACATCGGGCAGAACAGGTGAGCGTCGTGGTCCCGTTACCGCGAGCGCGCGCAATTTGCCGGCTCGCACATGGGGCAGGGAACTCGAAATGTTGTCGAACATCAGCTGGACCTGACCGCCGATCAGGTCGGTCACGGCGGGCGCACTGCCCTTATAGGGAATGTGGATCATGTCCGCGCCGGTCATTTTCTTGAACAGCTCGCCGGAAAGATGCTGCGAGGTGCCGTTGCCGGCCGACGCGAATGCGA